>NZ_MECK01000557.1 GCF_014596465.1 Streptomyces sp. CBMA123
GCTGCCGAAGGTGCCGGCGGCGGACGAGACGGCCGTGCTGCCGCGGGTTCCGGCGGTGGACGAGACCGCGGTGCTGCCGCGGATCGAGCCGGGGCGTTCCGGGGAGCCGGTGGACAGCACCCGGGAGCTGCCGGTGGTGGACGGCCGGCCGGCCCCGGCCGGACAGCGTCCCGCTGCGTCGCAGTCGGCCGGGCCGCGGGCGGCGGACGCGCGGGCCACTGACGCGCAGACCTCCGACGCGCAGGCCTCGGAGTCACAGGCCTCGGAGTCGCAGTCGACCGCTGAGCGGGCTCGGCCGGAGTGGGCCGAGGAGACGCCGATGGACGACCTGCCGAGCCTCACCGACACCCTGCTCGGCTCGCGTGACGAGTGGGCGCGCTGGGGTCAGGGCGGCGGCGACCAGGACGGGTCGGGCCGGCACGGCGGGGACGAGCCCGGCGGCGACGGGCGCGGCGAGGACGGCGGCAAGGGCAAGGGCCGGCGCTGGGGCCGGCGGAGCTGAGTCCGAGTCGGTAGGGCCGGCCGGCCGGTACGGCTGACGGTTGACGGACGGGCGGTGTCGCCCGGGGCGCTGGTCCCGGGCGGCGCCGCCCGTCGTCGTACGGGGGTTCGGGCGGGCGGGGGTGGCGTCCCGGGGGCCGTGCCCCGGACGGAGCAGTGGCTGTCGGAGCGGAGACGTATGCTCGACGGCGGGGAAGAGGCGCCTGGAGCGCTGTCGTACGGAGCTTGGGAGCAGCAGTGGCCGTCTGGGACGACCTGGTGGGCCAGGATCGGGTGGTCGAGCAGCTGACCGCCGCGGCCCGGGCGGCCGGGGCGACGGTCGCGGCCGGTCGCGGCGCCGCTCCGGAGCAGGGCGGGAACGCCTCCCTGATGACCCACGCCTGGCTGTTCACCGGTCCGCCCGGTGCCGGGCAGGTCACCGCCGCGCGGGCCTTCGCCGCCGCCCTCCAGTGCACCAGCCCCGACCTCGCGCTCGGCGGCACGCCCGGCTGCGGGTTCTGCGACGGCTGCCACACCGTGCTGGCCGGCAGCCACGCCGACGTCAAGTACGTGCGGACCGACGGACTGTCCATCGGCGTCGGCGACATGCGCGAACTCGTCCTGCGGGCCTCCAGCTATCCGACCGGCGGCCGCTGGTCGGTGATCCTGGTGGACGCCGCCCACCGGCTCACCGAGGCCGCCGCCAACGCGCTGCTCAAGGGCGTGGAGGAGCCCTCCCCGCGCACCGTCTGGCTGCTCTGCGCCCCCTCCGTCCAGGACGTGCTGCCGACCATCCGCTCGCGCTGCCGCCTGCTGGTGCTGCGCACGCCCGCCGCCGACGCCGTCGCCGACATGCTGGTCCGCCGCGACGGCGTCGACCCGGAGACCGCCCGGCTGGCCGCGCTCGCCGGGCAGGGCGACATCGAGCGCACCCGCCGGCTCGCCGTGGACGAGCAGGCCCGCTCCCGCCGCGCCGAGGTGCTGCGGATCCCGCTGGAGGTCGCCGACATCGGCGGCTGCCTGACCGCCGCCCAGCGCCTGGTCGACACCGCCAAGGCCGATGCCGAGGGCCTCGCCGAGACCCAGGACGCCAAGGAGACCGACGACCTGAAGGCCGCCTACGGCGCCGCCGAGGGCAGCAAGGCGCCGCGCGGCATGGCCGGCGCGGTCAAGGAGCTGGAGAAGCGGCAGAAGAGCCGCGCCACCCGCACCCGCCGGGAGACCCTCGGGGTCGCGCTGCTCGACCTGCTCGGCTTCTACCGGGACGTGCTGGCGATCCAGCTCGGCTCCACTGGCACGCTCGCCAACGAGGACCAGCGGCAGGCGCTGAACCGGGTCGCCCAGGACGGGACGGCCGAGGGCACGCTGCGCCGGATCGAGGCGGTGCTCGCCTGCCGCGGGGCGCTGGACCGCAACGTGGACCCGCTGCTCGCGGTCGAGGCGATGACGATGGCGCTGCGGGCGGGCTGAGGTCCGTCCGGCCGGCGGGCCCTCCGGAGGGGCGGGCCCGGCTGGTTGGCCCGGCTGGTTGGCCGGGCTGTGTGGGGGTGGGGCCTGGCGGGGTGGCGGGGGCCGGTGCGGTGGGGCCCGGTGCGGTGGGGCCCGTACGCCGCCCGGAGGTGCCCAGGGGCGACTCGGCGTCCCACCTTCGAGTGAACGGGCGACACTCGCCGGGCACACCCGCGTGTGACGGCGCACCCGTTGTGCACGCTGGGGGCCGACTGTGCCCGGCCGCACCCCGGGCCCTCCCCTCCGGAGGGCTCGCCGCCGCCGGAACGGTCGTCTCCCGTACGGCACCGGTTCCGGTCCGGCGCCGGCCCTCCTCCCGAGGTGGTGCGTTCCGTGGTCCGTCCACTCCTCGTCATTCCCCTGCTGGCCGCCGCCCTCGGCGGGCTCTGGCTGGCGCGCGGTGCGCTCCAACGCTGGCGCGACCTGCGGGCCGCCGCGACCTACGAGCTGGCGGGCGACCGGTGGCCGATGCTGATCCGGGCAGGCGGCGCGATGGTCTGCGGGGTGTGCGTCACCGCGTTGACGGTGCTCACCGCGCTCGGGGCGTTCGGCGGCCTGAGCCGGGGCGGGGCGGGCACCGACCCGGCGGAGCCCGACGTGGACGCGGCCGCCGCCGGGGCCTGGGCGGGCTCCGCTGCCGGTGCGCCTGGTGCGCCTGGTGCGCCCGGTGCGGCCGTCCGGCAGCAGGCGGCACCGCCGGCCGCCACGGACCCGGCGGCCTCCGCCCCGGCCACGGCACCCGTGGTGGCCAGTCACTTCGACAGCGTCGGGCACCCGGGCGGCGGCGAGCTGCTGCAGTCCGCCGTGCTCGGCCCCGACGGGAAGCCGCGCAACGTCCGGGTCTGGCTGCCGGCGCAGTACGCCAAGGAGCCGAACGCGCGCTTCCCCGTCGTCGTGATGCACTCCGCCACCCCGCGCAAGACCGCCGACGCCGAGGTGCCGGACGTCTTCGAGGGCGTCGGCGCGGCCCTGCAGGCCGGCCGGGCACGCCCGTTCATCCTGGTCGCCCCCGAGGCGCCGAACGGCACCGCGCACCCCTGCGAGCTGGTCGCCGCGGCCCCGGCCGCCGTCGCCGACGACGCGACCCTGCGCGCCACCATCGCGGCCTCCTTCCGGACCCTCCCGTCCGGCCCGGCCTCCTGGGGCACCCTCGGGGTCGAGGGCGGAGCGCCATGCGCGGCCGCCGCCGGGCTGGCCCGGCCGGACCTCTACGGCGCGGCCGCCGCAGTCTCCGGCCGCTACGACGCCGCCGCGCTCACCCAGACCGGCGCCGAGGCCCCCGCCGGCAGCTCGGCCAAGCTGCTGCTGGCCGCCGCCAAGGGCGACGCCGCCGGGCTGGACGCGGCCCGCAAGCTGCAGACCGCGCTCAAGGCCGGGCCCGGTCCGGCGGCCAAGGCCGAGGTGCGGATCTCGGACAACGTGCAGGACTACTCGGCGGAGCGGGAACGGGCGCGGCTGGTCCGGCAGGCGGCGCAGTTCCTGGCAGAGGCGCTGGCGAAGGCGTCCTGAGCGTCGGTTCGGGCGCTCCGAGGGCCGGTCGAGCCGGCCGTTACGCTGCCCGGTACCCGGGGTGGGTACCGGGCAGTGGCGTTTCTTCGTTCTCGTACTTTCTCGGAGTGTGGACGTGTGGAGAGGAAGCGGATGAGGGGCTTCGGGCGGGAGCGGGAGCGGGAGCGGGGGCGGGGGCGGAAGCGGGTGCGGGTGCGGCTGGTTGCGGCGGTGCTCGCGGTCGGGCTGCCGGCGGCCGCGGCGGGCGGGTGCAGCCGGGGCTCCTCGGAGCCGGGCGGCGGGAGTGGCGCGTCCGGGCAGGCCTCCTCCGACTCGACGGGTGCCGGCGCCACCCCACTGGAGCCGCTGCCCGCCGCCGTACCGGCCGCGCTCGCGCCGTACTACGGGCAGCGGCCGGTCTGGCAGCCGTGTGACGGCGGGTTCGAGTGCACCGCCTTCCGGGTGCCGATGGACTACGACCGCCCCGGCGACGGCGACCTCACCCTCTCGGCCGCCCGCGCCGCCGCCCTCCCGGGCGACCCCGGCGGCGAGGGCCGCTCGGGCTCGCTGCTGCTCAACCCGGGCGGCCCCGGCGGATCGGCGATCGAGTACCTGGAGGCCGTCGCCGGGACGTACGACCGCATCGTGCGCACCCGGTACGACCTGGTCGGCCTCGACCCGCGCGGGGTGGGCCGCAGCAACCCGGTCAGCTGCCTGACCGGCGAGCGGATGGACGCCTTCACCGCCGCCGATCTGGCCCCCGGCGACCAGCGGGCGATCGACGCGCTGGTCGCCGCCGACCAGGAGTTCGCCGACGGCTGCCACCGGCAGGCCGGGGCCGCGCTCGGCCACCTCAGCACCGTCGAGGCGGCCCGCGACATGGATGTCCTGCGGGTCCTGCTCGGCGACGAACGGCTGAACTTCGTCGGCAAGTCGTACGGCACCTTCCTCGGCGCCACCTACGCCGGGCTGTTCCCGAGCCGGACCGGACGGGTGGTGCTGGACGGCGCGATGGACCCGGCGCTCGACTCGGTCACCGGCAACCGCACCCAGGCTGGCGGCTTCGAGACCGCCTGGGCCGCCTTCGCCAAGGACTGCGCCAAACGCGAGGACTGCCCGCTCGGCCGCACCGAGCGGCAGGTCGGCGACCAGCTCACCGCCCTGTTCGCGACCGTCCACGCCCACCCGCTGCCGAGCACCGACAACGGGCGCCGGCTCACCGGGGCCCAGGCCACCACCGGCGTCGTCCAGGCCATGTACGCCGAGTTCCTGTGGCCCAAGCTGCGCACCGCGCTCACCGACGCCAAGGCGGGCGACGGCACCGGGCTGCTGAAGCTCTCCGACGCCTACTACGGGCGCGAGGCCGACGGCTCCTACCCCAACCTGATGTTCGCCAACACGGCGGTGAACTGCCTCGACCTGCCCGCCCCGTTCCGCTCGCCGGAGGACGTCCAGCGGGCGGTGCCGGACTTCGAGCGGGCCTCGCCGCACTTCGGGCGCGACATGGCCTGGATGGCGCTGACCTGCGCCTACTGGCCGGTCCCGGCCACCGGCGCGGCCCACACCATCCGGGCCGCCGGCGCCGCCCCGATCGTCGTCGTCGGCACCACCCGCGACCCGGCCACCCCGTACGACTGGGCCCGGTCACTGGCCGGCCAGCTGGAGTCCGGCCGTCTGCTCACCTACGACGGGGACGGCCACACCGCGTACGGGCGGCGCAGCACCTGCGTGGACGACGCGGTCAACCGCTTCCTGCTCACCGGGGAGGCCCCGGAGCCGGGCAAGCGCTGCGCCCGGTAGCGGCGTCGGGGGCCGGGGATCCCGAGGTCAGGCGGACTCGCGGTCAGACGGGCTCGACGTCAGACGGAGGAGACCGCCAGCTTCGCCGCGAAGCCCGCGAACAGGACGGCGACGCCGCTGGTCAGGGTGGCGGACAGGCGCTTGCGGCGGCGGAAGGCCGAGGCCAGCGTGGTGCCGGCGAATATCAGCAGGGAGAGGTAGAGCAGGCTGAAGGTCTGCAGGATCCCGCCGAGCAGCGCGAAGGACAGCGCGGGCTGCCCGTAGGACGGGTCGACGAACTGGGTGAAGAACGACAGCAGGAACAGGATCGCCTTCGGGTTGAGCAGGCTGATCACCAGCGCCCGCCGGAACGGCCGCTCGCTCTCCTCCGGCGCCGCCTCCGCGCCGGCCCCCTGGTCGGCCCCGGCCCGGCGCTCGCGCCACAGCTCGCGGGCGGACCGCAGCATCCCGAACCCGATCCACAGCAGGTAGGCGGCGCCGCCGAACTTGACCACCGCGAACACCGCCGGGTTGGCCTTCAGCAGCGAGGCGGCCCCCAGCGAGGTCAGGCTGATCAGCGTGAGGTCGCCGACGAACACGCCCGCCGCCGCCCGGTACCCGGTCCGGATGCCCTTGCGGGCGGCGACCGACAGCACGTACAGCGAGTTGGGGCCGGGCAGCAGGATGATCACGAGGGCGCCGAGGACGTACGTCGCCAGGTCGTTGACACCGAACACGGTGCGCTCCGGGGGTGGGGAGGGGTGGCAGGGGGCGATCATCCTAACGTCGCACCGGAGATCGGTTGAAGCAGAAACCATCCGCCCCCGCCCGCCCCGGCCCGGCCAGGCCCGCTGCCCGACCATCCCGGCTACGGATCACCTGCGAACCTGTGTAGACTGACCCGCGTTGCCACCACACGTGGCAGCGGTGCCGCCTTAGCTCAGTTGGCCAGAGCAACGCACTCGTAATGCGTAGGTCGCGGGTTCGAATCCCGCAGGCGGCTCAGTGAAGGCCCAGGTCATCTAGCCCATGACCTGGGCCTTTTGCGATTCCTTGACGTGTGAGCAGGCGTCAGTGATGCGCTACAAGATCGCTTGCGTGAGCGATGCGTGAGCGCGGGTGTTGATCTTGGGTTAGCCCTTGGCCTTCTTGGCCTTGGACTTCGCCTTCTTCGCCGCCTTCCGCTTGGCCTTCTCCGCTTCGGCTGCGGCCTTGGCGTGAGCCTCGGCTTCGGTCTTCCGCTGGAGGGGGACAAGCTTCGCGGCAGCCTCGGCGGCATCCTTGGCGATCTCGGGCAGGACGCTGGTGTAAATGTCCGAGGTGATCTTGATGGAGGAGTGGCCGAGCATTTCGGACACCACCTTCATGTCGACCCCGCCCGCGAGCGCGAGGGTGGCCGCGCCGTGGCGGAGGTCGTGCAGGCGGATCGGCGGCAGGCCGGACGCGGTCACGAGCCGCTCGAACATCTCGGTGACCTTGCCGGGGTGGAGCCAGGAACCGTCCTCGTTGGTGAAGACGCGGCCGGTGTCCTTCCAGGCCGGCCCCCAGCCGTCCCGCTCCTTCTGCTGGCGCTCGCGGTGGCGCCGCAGGACGGCCACCGTGTCGTCGTCCAGTGCCACGGTCCGGAAGCTCCCGTCGGTCTTGGGGTCGGACTCCTCGACCTCCCAGCCATCCTGCACGAGCTGGGCCGTCACGGTCAGCGAGCTGTTGTCGAGGTTGGTCTCGGACCACGGCTGGCCGCACGCCTCGCCCCGGCGAAGACCGCGGAAGGCGATCACGTGCCACATCGCGTACAGGCGGTGGGCAGCCACGAAGTCGAGGAACGCGCCGGTCTGCTGCGGCGTCCAGACCATGACAGGGGAGGGCTTCACGCCGGTCGCCTGCCACTGGGCGACCCGCTCCGGTGTCCAGACCAGGGCCTTCGGCCTGGCGGCCGGGTCGAGCTTGACGTGGGCGGCCGGGTTGAGGGTGATCAGGCCCTCGGGGATGGCGGCGTTCAGGGCGGTCCGGAGCGTGGCCCGGATGTGCTGGCGGGTGGCCGCGCCGGTCGTGCGCCGGAACGGCGGCATCTCGGCAAGTTCGGCACGCAGAGCCTTGCGGCGGGCGCGGTTCTCCACGCCCTTGATCGGAACCGTGGCGAGCTCGGCCTTCAGCGCGTGCCGCAGGGCGTTGCTCTCCAGGATCTCCTCGTTGGCGTCGGCGATGGCCGTGAACATCTCGGCGAGCGTGCTCACCCGCAGTCGGTCGACGCGGATGTGCCCGATGCGGGGCTTGAGGTGGACCCGCACGTCGCACTCGTAGCGGGTGAGGCCGGACTTGCGGATCTTCTTGCCAGCAAGCCAGGTGTCGAGCCACTCGCCCACGGTGACGCGGGCGGACAGGTCCTGACCGGTCTTCAGGCGGTTGCGGGTCTCCTCGATGTCGGGCAGCTGGGCCTTCTCGTCGGCGACCTTCACCAGCAACTCGGCGACCAGGGCCAGGTCGTCGGCTTCGTCCTTGCCGAGGGCGAGTAGGCCGCGGACGTGGTCGAGGTCGGCTTGGGCCTCCTTGAGCGTCTCGTAGCCGGAGCGGTTGAACGAACGGCGGGTGCCGTCCTCGGAGTTGGGCAGCTCCTGGCGTATGGAGTAGGAGCCGTGCTTACGGCTGCCGGCCTTCGGGCACGCCTTGCCGAGCGGCTTTCCGGTCTCGGCGTCGCGGCAGTAGCAGCGGTGGTAGGTGGAACCCTTCATTCGTCCTCCAGATCGGTATCGGTGTGCAGTGGGGGAAGCTCGGCATCGAGAAAGTCGAGACTCGGTGCGAGGTGCGGGACTTCCAGGCCGATCTCGCGCAGGTGTGCCCTGACGGGTTGAAGCTGCTCGCGGACGGCGGCGACGAAAGCGTCAAGTTTGTTTTGTGAGCCGGGAGGCCATTCCTCCCGGAACAATTTGAATTCCAGCTGGAATGCGTCGTGATGTTCCTCCTGGAGCTCTTGCCAGATCCGTTCGTGCTCCCGGTAGAGGCGGAGTCGGTACATCCTGAGCAAGTAGCGGGCCTCTCCTGTGAAGTGGGTGAGCGCCGACCAGCGGTCGCTGGGCATCTCCGGCAGGTAGTCGACCCAGCCGCCGAGGGCTGGGGAGAAGAGCAACTCGACCGGTGCGATGTCCAGGGCCTCGGCCACGACGATCAGCTCGGGAATCGTGATCGTCTTGCGCCTGCCGGACTCCCAGTTGGCGATGACGTTCCGGGGGATTTCGTAGCCCAAGTTCCCTGTCTCGTCGGCCAAATCCTGCGCGGACAGTCCAAGATCCTGCCTCCTTCGGGTGATTGCTCGGATCACGTCCTTGGTGATCCGTTCGGGCCAGTCGGGCGCGTCTTCGTCGTCGGTGAACCAGTGTTTCTCGCGGCGTTGTGTCATATCGACACAGTAGCCACTGGAAAGCTCTTCTCTGTTGCGGCACTCCGCCGCAGCCCCCTTCCGGGGGAAGCTCGGATTTGGAGTTCATGTGCGAACTGTTGACATGCCGACGACGGTGCAGGGGATGGGGCGGGCCGAACTTCTCAGGCTGCCGGCGGCCATCGACCTCGACACCGCCAACCGGGCCATCGGCCTCGGGCGGAGCAAGGGCTACGAGCTGGCCCGCCTCGGCGCCTACCCCTGCCGGGTCCTGCGGCTGGGCAAGAAGTACCGCGTGATCACAGCGGACCTTCTGCGCCTGCTTGGCATCGACGGGGCGCTCGGCGAAGGTTCGGCGGCTGATGCAGCTTGACGTGGTGAGAGCCCGATCCACAAGCCTGTCTGCCGTGGGCGTACTTGCCCGATTGGAGTGGATCTTCCAGCGGCATGACCATACGTTCGTGGTCCCTCGGCGGCCGAGGCCGCTGAGGGACCACCGCCAAGGTGCAAGCAGTCCCTGCGAGTTGAGAGGGCCAGGATCTCCGGCCCGACCGCCCCAGGGCGCACGAAGGCCCCCGGTGCTGCGAACACCGAGGGCCAGGCGAAGTCCTTACCCACGACCTTCATCCGCGGCGCGCGACGGATCAGGTCCCGCGTCCCAGTCTGGAGCTTCAGCATGGAGTCTACGTCCCACCAGCCCGATCCGGCAGCTACCAACGCGAGTTGGCCGGCGGTCGCCAAGCCCGGCGAGCCCGGATCCTTCCTGCCGGGCCAACAGTCGAAGCCTGTGTCCACAGCCTGTGGACACGCCACGGAGGCTGCACCGGTCGAGCCCGCCGTCCCGGACGGGACCGACCTGATACCCGACACCGAGGCGACCGAGGGCGCCGACCTGCTCGCGCAGTTGAGGGCCCAGATCGCGAAGTTCGTGATCCTTCCCTCCGAGCAGGCCCTGGACGCTGCCACGCTGTGGGTCGCCGCGACCCACCTGCAGGGTTCGTGGCAGCACGCCCCGCGCCTGGCCGTGGTCGGCCCGGCCAAGCGCTGCGGCAAGTCCCGCCTGCTCGACGTGCTCACCGAGACGGTGCACCAGCCGGTGCTGACGGTGAACTCGACTCCGGCCGCCGTGTTCCGCTCGATCACCGAGGAGCCGCCCACCCTTCTGGTGGACGAGGCGGACACGATTTTCGGCAGCCCGAAGATGGCAGAGAAGAACGAGGAGATGCGCGGGCTGCTCAACGCCGGGCACCAGCGCGACCGCTACGTGCTGCGGGTCGTCGGCAACGACCACACCCCGCGCCGCTTCCACACCTTCGCCATGGCGGCCATCGCCGGCATCGGCGACCTGCCCGACACGATCATGGACCGCTCGATCGTGATCCGGATGCGCCGCCGTGCCGAGGGCGAAAGCGTCGCCCCGTACCGCACCAAGCGCGACAGCCCCGCCCTGCATGCGATTCGCGACAAGATCGCCCGCTGGGCGGCGCCGCTCGCCGACCGGGCCCTGTGCCTGGAGCCCTCCATGCCGGTCGAGGACCGCGCGGCCGACACCTGGGAGCCCCTGGTGATCGTCGCCGACCTTGCCGGAGGCCCCTGGCCCCGCCGTGCCCGCCAGGCGTGCAGGCGCATGGTCGACGCCGAGGTCCAGGCGGAGGAGGACAACCCCGGCGGCGCGCGGATCCTCGCCGACATCCGCCGGATCTTCCATGCCGCCAGCGAGCCGGAGCCGGACAGCATGACCACCGGCCAGCTGCTGTTCGCGCTCAACGGCAACGAGGAGGCGCCGTGGGCGGAGTCGGCCCGAGGCGGGCTGACCCCGCGCGCACTCGGCGCGATGCTCCGCGAGTTCGGCATCATCTCCGGCAACGTGCGCCTCGGCGACGGAACCCAGCGCAAGGGCTACACGCGCCACAAGTTCCTCGACGCATGGCGCCGTTACTGCCCCACCGTCCACCCCGTCACCCTCACGGCCACGGACGAGAGCGCGGGCACGGGCGGCAGAGCCTGACGAGCCTCCCCGAACTGCCGTCCCTGCCGTCCCTGCCGTAACAGCGCAGGTCACAGCACCTGCCGCCGGGACGGAACGGCCTCCCAAGACGGAAACGCTCCCGCACTGGGGACGGCAGCACCCCGACTGCAAGACGGCACGTGGGACGGCAACCGCCCCACCCCGCCACCGGCCCGCCGCCGCCCGAACCTCGGCGCGAGCGGCGGGCCAACCCCGGGACGGGAAGCACATCCGTCTTGTGCCGTCCCTGCCGTCCCTGCCGTAAAACCGCAGGTCAAAGGCCATGCCGCCGGGACGGATACGAGTCCCAAGACGGATACCGCACCGTCCCGAACCCGACCACCGCCGCGTCCACGGCACCACCCGGGCAGCCGGACCCGCCCCCAGCCCAGAGCCCGTCTCGCAGCCCCAAGACGGCAAGACGGCAAAGACGGCAATCCCACAAACCACCACCGCCCGACCCGCGAGGACCACCTTCCGTATGACCGCCACCACCCCACCGCGTCTGCCCCGCCCGGACGCCGTCCTCGTACAGGCCGCCATCGCTGGCGCCCTGTCCTTTGCCCACCTCCACGACATCGCCGAAGCCGCCGGACAACACGGCTGGAAAGCCTGGGCCTACCCCGTCTCGGTCGACCTGCTGCTCGTCGCCGCCTGGCACCGCATGCGTACCCTGCGCACCACCGGACGCCCGGCCGGCACCGCCTGGACCTGGTTCGCCATCGCCCTGACCGCCTCCCTCGGCGCGAACGTCGCCACCGCCGGACTCCTCGACCTCGCCCATGTCCCCGCCTGGCTGCGGATCCTGGTCGCCGGATGGCCCGCCCTCGCCTTCTTCGGCGGCACCCTCCTCGCCCACAACACCACCGCGACCGAGGTCGCCACCAAACCGAGGCCCGCCGAGGACGAACTCCCGCTCCGCGAAAACCCCGAGCCCACCCTGGCAGCCCCGCCCGTACGAGAGGCGGAGCAGGACTGTCCGTCCAGCCCCACGCCGGTCACAGAGCGCAGGGATGACGGCCCAGCCTTCGACGAAGAGTCAGTCGCGCCTCGCAAGCGCACCGGACGCCCACCGGCGAAGACCATGGACCAGCTCGTGGAGATGATGCGGCCGGTCGTCACCGAGCACGGCGTCAGCGTCGCCGTGGTCGAGAAGGCTCTCAGCGACGCCGGGATTCCGATCAGCAGCAAGCGCCGGACGGCGCTGATGACGCTCCTGCGGGATGAGCAGGCCGACCTTCAGCCCGAGAACGCCGACCGCGAGCCTGAGCAGGCGCGTGAGCACCCGGTGCCCGCCTGACATGCCACCGCTCCATGGGTGGCCGCCCGCCAATGACCCGCACGGCGTCTGGCGGGCGGCCTCTTCACCGCCAAGTGGTCTGGCGGATGTCCACCTCGTGGTCAGCAAGATCCGCCAAAGGACCGGATCACTCTTCCGCCGAACCGCTCGCCGCCCGAACCGGTTCGTGCGCCGCGTTCGCATCCCGCTCGCACCACAGCACCTCGACGCCCCCGCGACAGGAGATCAGCCCCGTGACCGACACCCATCACCCCCACGGCACCACCGGCGAGAGCGCGAAGGAGAGGAAGAAGTCCCACACCGTGAAGGGTCTTTGGCAGTGGGCGTTCGGCAACCGAGCCCCTGGCGGAGCCAGTAGTACCGCGAGTCCGACTCGTGGCCGGACTCGCGGGATCCCCGCCCCAGGGGTGGCGGAGAAGGCCCGGCGCGAGGGCGCGCCGGGCCAGGAGGTCGGAGCCGAGGGCGGCCCCGACCCGGACAAGCTCCTTGCCGTCCAACAGCAGATCCTCGCCGACGTCCGCCCGACCGAGACCGACAACGAATCCTCCGACCACAGCGCCGCCGATGATGCCGAGCCGAAGAACCGCCGCTACACCGGCACCAAGCGCGAAGAGCGCGTCGGCCCTCTGCGGTTCGAATCCGAGGAAGAGCCTCGGCTGCGTGCTGCTGCCACCGCCAACGGCTACCGCGGCCTGTCCGGGTTCGCCGCCGACGTCGTCTTGGCCTTCATAGCCGGCCGGTTCTTCATCGACCTGCCCCTGGCGGAAGAACGCCGACTCATCCACGAGTTCCGCGCCCGCGTCCTGCGCCAGATCAGCGGTATCGCCAGCAACGTCAATCAGATCGCCCGAGCCCTCAACGGCGGATACGAGCCCCCAGTCGACATCCGCCGCACCCTCGACGAACTGCACGGCCTGCTCACTGAGATCGCCGAGGCCCTTCGCCAGCCCGCCAGCCAGGAAGGCTGAACACTGCCGTGATCGCACCCATCAAGAACCCCGGCTCCAACACCCGCGGCCTGCTCGCCTACCTCTACGGACCCGGCCGCCACGACGAGCACCGCGACCCGCACATCGTCGCCGGCTTCGCCATGCTCGCCATGCCCGACCCCGGCCGCGACGAGAACGCCACCCTCTCCCAGCTCGCCCGCTACCTCGACGAGCCCGTCCACCTGCGCAACAGCGAGCCCGGCAAGAAGCTCACCGACCACGTCTGGCATTGCCCCGTACGCGCCGCACCCGAGGACCGCTACCTCTCCGACGCCGAATGGGGCGAGATTGCTGAGCGCATCGTCCGGGCCGCCGGCATCGCCCCCGACAGCGACGACCTTGCGTGTCGCTGGATCGCCGTGCGCCACGCGGACGACCACATCCATATCCTCGCCACCACCGTCCGCGAGGACGGCCGCCGCCCCAAGCTCCACAACAGCGGCCAGCGCGTCGGCGCCGAGTGCCGCGAGATCGAGAAGGACTATGGCCTGCGTCAGCTCGGCACCGGCGACCGGACTGCGGAACGCCGCCCCACCCAGGCCGAGATGCACAAAGCCAAGCGACTCGGCTGGGAACAGACCAGCCGCGAGTGGCTCCAGGACCGCATCCGCGCCGCCATCCCCCACACGAGCAACGCGGAGGAACTTCTCGCCTACCTCCAGGCCGATGGCGTCGAGGTCAAGATCCTCCGCTTCCCGTCCGGCGACCTTCGGGGCTACTCCGTCGCCCGCCCCGGCGACCTGAAGGCCGACGGGCAGCCGAACTTCATTCCGGGCGGGAAGATCGCCCCCGACCTGTCCCTGCTGAAGCTCCAAGCCCTCCTCGTGGCCAGCAAGCCGGAAGAGCACCCCACCGCCCGCCGCAACAAGCCCGCCACCCCCTGGCAGCACGCCACCAACGCCCTCGACACCTTCACCACCGACCACGACACCACCGACGACAGCGGCGATGCGCGTGCGCAGGCTCACATCACCGCCCTCGGTGAACTGATCGAGGCCACCGCCCAGATCGCGCCCCACGACCTGCGCGCCGAACTCCGAGCAGCAGCAAAGACCTTCGCCCGCGCCCAGCGCTCCCAGATCAGCGCCGACCACACGGCGGCCTCTGGCCTGCGCCACGCCGCCCGCGACCTCGTGCACGCCGGCAGCGGCAAGGACGGAAGCACCCTCGCCGTCCTCGTCGCGGCCCTCGTCTGGGCCGCGATCCTCTCCCAGCGCTGGCACACCGCGAAGGGCCACGCCCAGCAGGCCGAAGCCGCCCGCCGAACCGTCCAGCACCTCCAGACCGCCTACGACCAGGCCGCCGCCGACCAGCTCGCCTTCCTCGTCCAACGCCAGCCCAAGGAACAGACCCGCAACACCCTCGCCAACGACGTCCGCGCCGCCATCCCCAACCACGCGACGCGGATCCTCGCCGACCCCAACTGGCCCGCCCTCGCCACCGTCCTCGCCGACGCCGAAGCCGGCGGCTATATACCCCACCAGCTCCTCACCGAGGCCGCCGCCCGCCGCGAACTCGGCAGCGCCCGCCTGCCCGCCAAGGTCCTCATCGCTCGCATCCAGCACACCAGCTACAACCCCGCACCCAACCGCACCGTCGAAGCCGCGCTCTTGCGCTCGCCTGCCACCCCGACCGTCCGCCACCACACCGCCAACCCGACGACCGTCACCCTGCCCACCAAGACCGCCCTGCAGCGCCGCGGCACCCAGCCTCGACACCGGTGACCATCAGCGACCGGAATCCGGCTGCCTGTTCGGTAGGTCAACGGCCCTGCCGAGGTGTCGGGGTGGTGTCATGTGCGGCGGCCGGGAACCACCTCGGCCGCCGTGCGTCGTTTGTGCTTGCCGATCGTCACCCGACACCGAAGGGCTGCACTTGCCCTGTCCCAGCACCGACTACGACCACCACCGCACCGTCCTTCCCTCGGTCGCCTGCACCATCTGCGGAGCGCTTCGCCCCTGATCAGCACCGACGCTGGCAGCCCCGTATCTGCGGGCACCGCACCGGCATCGACCAGCGCTACGCCTGCGCCATCTGCGGGGACAACTACCGTAAGAACCAGCGCTACCGATGCGCGCTCCCTGACGCCTTCTGCGACTTCTTCGGCACGGCCGCCGACACCTCGCCCCGGCCGTCAGTCGGCGTACTCATCCGAGTATCCGACCGGGTACATGTGAACCGCTCGCCGGCGTGGGTCGCGTCGGTACGGGCAGGGTGAGGACACCTCGCTGGCGGCGATGGCGCCGACGACGACATGAGGACTACGGGTAGATCGGCGTGCTTCTGTAAAGCCGTGCTGGGTGAGGTCCCGGCGAACTACACTGCGACGCTGAGCTGGCAGAGGCGTACGACCTTTCGTAGAGGGTGGCCTAGCGATGAGTGGAAAAGCTGACCCACCAAGCGAGGAACTGGTGGCCACGGCAGATGATGCACCGTATGAGGGCGCCATTGCCGCCCCCCTAGAGCGAGTTGTGGACGAGCTTGGGTCCGACTTGGTGGCCTACTTGTTCGGGTGTCAGCCGAGCGATCTCTCCTCGTACGCTTCGAGAGGGGTTCAACTTACGCAAGGCCAACTCGCAGTCTTGGCTGACCTCGCGCATCTACGCACACAGCTCCCTGAAGGCGTTACCGTCAGGGACGTTGCGGTTGGGGTGCTGACGCAGTTTAATGACGACGGAATTTCGATCGCCAGGACACTCCGTCTTATGTCCCTCAACAGTGAGTCCATACCGGCGGGACGCACCGAAGTCGAGAAGGCGCTTGTCCAGATCGCGCTTGATGCATATCCGGCTTTCTTGTTCCCGTTGGAGCCTGATCCGGTTCCGATTCCCGTGCCCATGCTGGATCTGGTCAATCGCCATGTCACGGCGCTACTTTTTCGCCATCCCGCAGCTTCTCGGTTTTCGGACGCAGTGTTGCAGGATTCCGTCTTCAAGCAGGTCTTCACCTATGTGAATGAACATGTCGGCTACGTGGCCAACGTCTTTCGCAACACGGGCAATGGTGGCGGAGTGCAGCTGCCCATGCTTCCCGATATGCTCGTCCGCCACGCATGGGCCCAGATGGACAAAGACGCCATCTCACCTGGCGATTTTGCGAAGAAGGTGCTGCAAGAGCTACACCTCGTGCGGGCTGTCTTTGCGGGAAAGAGTCGTTCAGCCACCGCGTTCGTAGGCTTGACTGGGGTTTTGCTACCGCCCGGCATCCAGCTGGCTGTGGGAAATATTCTGATTCGCTCGATAGAGGAAAAGGATAAGCAATTCATTCCTCCCGGTATCCAGGGAAAACTGGCTGGAACTGATGCGGCAGGTGTCACCACAACCATCAGCTACGAGGGCGACCTCGTCATGGAAACTGAATTCCCCTACAAGGTGCGCATCATCCCGGAGGGTATTGGTCTCAGCGACTGGCCCGAAGACTTGCAGCCGCCCAAGGAGATCGAGCAGGCACTTATCCGGCTCCGGTTCGCTATGCTTCTGGCGGTCGAACGTGAGGGCCACCGTCCCCAGATCGTGCCGACCTGGCGCATCTACGACGAGCCCATCAAGCAGGGGTTTTCGGCTTCCTGGAACGACTCCCGGCGGACTCCCTCTCTCGTTCCCACTCAGCTCTCTGAAGAAGAAGTGACAGCCTGGCAAGAGTGGTACGAGCGGCTGTCAGACCCGTCGGCTGCGAAGATCGAGCTGGCAATGACCCGGATTCTCCGCGCGATTGCTGAACGGCGCGAACCGTCTGACGTGCTTATTGACTCCGTCATCGCTTGGGAGAACCTGTTTGGAACCAAGGAGGGAGAGCCAACCTTTCGCATCACGAGCTGCCTCGCCAAGTTGCTGTGCACGTCCGGGCCGGAGCGGCTTGAGCTGCGGCGTGAACTTGGAAAGATCTATGGGCTTCGAAGTGACATTGTGCATGGAGCCAGCAACCTAGAAGTGAAGCATCAACCGCGCTGCCAAGAGGCTCTGGATATAGCGATCAAAGCTATCAAAATCCTTGTGTCAGAGCGTCAGGATATCCTGGCGGAGAAAGACGGGGCCTTGCGCAGTGTCGCCCTCCTGCTTGGCGACTAAATTACCTTGAGACGCCCATAAAAGTGGACGACTGCGAATTTCCACCAGGCGTGGCCTGGGATGTTAGATTCCGAGCCGGAATAAGTCGGTTTAGGTGCCAACGGTACCGCGGGCGGCCGCCAGTTGGTGGTCGCCACAGTGTGTCCCGTCAGTTCTTGAGCACGATATCCAGGTATGCCTGCACTGGCTCGAAGATCCCGTACGGCACGTACTCGGTGATCTCTGGAAGCGCCACCCACGCGAACGCGTCCAGCTCTCTCGTGTCTGTGACGACGGCCGTGCCGCTGATGATCTCGCAAGCCGTGTACGACATCCATCGGCCAGTCTCTGGGTGGAGGCGCTCGCCGAGGACTTTGATGGCGGCCACCCTGAGTCCCGTCTCCTCCGCGGTCTCGCGGACAGCTGCGTCCTCGGGCGACTCACCCGGCTCGATCTTGCCTGCCGGGAACTGCCACGAGAGCCGGCCCTCGCTGACCCGCCGCCGCACCATCAGTACGCGGCCTTCGTGGACCACGATCGCGGCGGCGATGCCCGGACGGTCCTCCGCAGTCTGCTGTGTCACGTTTGCTCCTCCAGGGGCGGCCAGGACGGGCGGACAGATGGTATCGGCGTCGGTGAAGCAAAGCACCGAGTTTCAAGAAGACACCTCGCGTCGATGTTTTCGATCAGCATCGTGCGAGGGCCGTTCACCCAACGAGCGAACGACCCAGCGTGATCGGCGGCGATCTGAAACTCTTTTCAGAGGCGCAAGGCAATGCCTCGGTGGGCGGAGAAGATGTCGAAGTCGTCTAGTCGGAGAGTGGCGTCCACGGAGTCGACCGTGTGACCTGAGGGATTGCGGAAGGCGACAGAGCCGTTCCGGTGGCCGGTGACGAGCACCAGGTGCCCGCCGCGTGCAGGTGCTGGCCGGTCGGGACGGCGGATCTCCTTGTGGACGGAGGCCATCACGAGGTGGCCGCGATCGAGTTCGGCGAGGAGCCGGTCTGGGCTGAGGTCGGTGATGATCTCCGACTGGAGCCCGTGGTTGGCGAGGGCGTACTCGGTGAACGGCTGGTAGTAGAGGCCTCCAACACCGCCGTCGTCCTGCTGGACGTAGCCGCCATAGGCGAGGCAGCCGTCCAGGAGGTCGAACAGGGTGGGTGCCTGGCCGTCGCGGGCGAACAGGGCCATCCGCAGGCAGGCCATGCCACAGAGGCGGGTGGACCAGTAGGCGTAGGTGTCCCGGTCGGGGGCACCGGTGGTGGCCCAGTTGTCGTCGTCGCCGGGCGGGTGGCCCTCATAGGCGATGGCGTTGATCAGCGTGGGGGTGGCGTACTGGGTGATCAGCGGGATCGGGTGGCGCTTGGGTTGGTCAGGCAAGGGCCGGTTCCTTCCTGGGCGGCGGGGTGGCCACGAGGCGGTGGAAGACGTTCAGGTCGACCGAGCCGCCGGAGAGGATCACTCCAACGGGGCCGGGCGGGAGGTCGAGGCCGGCCAGGGCCGCGAGCGCGACGGCTCCGGAAGGTTCGGTCACCACCTTGAGGTGCTTGAACGCCCAGCCCATAGCCTGCACGATCTGGGCGTCCGTCACGGTGGCGACGCGATCGAGCAGGGCCTTGTTGACCTCCCAGGGCAGGGCGGCCGGGGTGGTGTGGCGGAGGCCGTCCGCGATGGTGTCGGGCACGGCGGGCAGCTCTGCGATTCGTTCGGCGCGGAGGGACGCGGCGGTGTCGGCCGCAGCCTCGGGCTCGACGCCGATCACCCTGATGTGCGGGTTGATGTGCTTGGCCGCGACGGCGGTGCCGGCGGCGAGCCCGCCGCCGCCAACGGGGACGAGGATCGTGGTCAACACAGGGGCCTGCCAGAGAAGTTCCAGCGCGACCGTGCCCGCTCCGGCCATCACCGCATGGGCGTCGGCGGACGGTACGACAGTGAGTCCCTGGTCGACGGCGAGTCGGGCGACGATGGCGTCGCGGTCGTCGCGCTGTCGGTGGTAGGCGACGATCTCGGCACCGAGCGAGCGGGCGCCGTCCACCTTGCCCTGTGGGGCGTCGTGCGGGACGACGGCGGTGACCGGGACGGACAGCAACTGCCCAGCGAGGGCGAGCGCCTGGGCGTGGTTGCCGGACGACGCGCCGATCACGCCGCGTCGGCGCTCGCGCGAGCCGAGGGCGGCGACGGCGTTGTACGCGCCGCGGAACTTGAACGAGCCTGTGCGCTGGAGGGCTTCGGCCTTGCAGACCACGATCCGCCCTGCAATCTTGTCCAGCGCCGGGTGGGACAGCACCGGGGTGGAGGCGGCGACGCCGCGCAGGCGACGCTGGGCGTCGTAGATGTCGTTCGCCGACAGTGGCAGGTCGGCGGCGCTCACGGCCGGTATCCGTCCGTGCAGGTGGTGGCGAGGATGGTCTGGATCAGGGCGTCGTAGCTGATCCCGGCGGCTGCGGCCATGGTGGCGAGGTTGCCGTGCGGGGACAGGCCGGGGAGCGTGTTGATCTCCAGCCAGTGGACGTCGCCGTCTGGGGTGACGAGGAAGTCGGAGCGCGAGTATCCCGAGCAGTGCAGCACCTGGTGGGCGCGGATGGCCGCGCGGGAGATGGCGGCGAGGACCGCGTCCGGGAGCTGGGCGGGGCAGCGGTAGCGGTGGCCGGCCGGGTTGCGCTTGGCCTTGTAGTCGTAGAACTCGGCGGTGGTGGGGACGGTCTCCAGCGGCGGGAGCGTCATGATGGCGCCGTCCTGCTCCAGCACGCCGCAGGTGACGGCGGTGCCGTCCTTGAAGGGCTCGACGAACCACTCGCCACCGCGGGTGTCGTGGGTGAGGGTGGTGGTGAGCGAGTTCAGGTCGCGGAAGACGCGCATGCCGATCGAGCCGCCCTCCGAGGTGGGCTTGAGGATGACCGGCAGGCCCAGTTCCTCCACGCACGTCCGGGCAGTTTCCTCGGGGCCATCATGACTCCGGAGCGGGATGTGCGGCAGGACGGTGACGCCGCCGGCGAGGACGAGGATCTTGGCGGTCGGCTTGTGCATCGCCATCGCGCTGGCCAGGACCCCGGAACCCGTGTACGGCACGCCGAGGCTGTCGAGGAGGCCCTGCAGCTTGCCGTCCTCGGCCCACTGGCCGGCGATGGCGAGGAACGCGACGTCGGCCTCGCGGACGCGGTCGGCGAAGTCCTTGTCGGTGGGGTCGAGGACGAAGTGCGGCAGGCCTTGGCGGACCAGGGACTCGCGCACGGCCTCGCCGGAGATCAGCGAGCGGTCGCGTTCGCCGGAGCGGCCACCGGTGACGAGGGCGATACGGGGTGCGGTAGACATTCTCATCTTCCTTTTGTCACAGTCTGGTTCGGAATGCGCGGGATGGCGGGCGCGGTGTCGGGGAGCCGCTAGCGTCGAAGGCAGGCCGCCCCGAGAGGACGGGCGGGTGCGTCGATGGATCGGAGCCACCGTGGTCCCCATGACCCTGCAAGAGATCGCCGAGGCCGTCGGGGGCGCTCTGCACGACGCCCCCAATCCGGCCGCGGTGGTGGACCAGCCCGGGGTCATTGACTCGCGGCTGGTGGAGCCCGGGTCGCTGTTCATCGCGCTGCCAGGCGAGCACACGGATGGGCACCGGTTCGCCGAGGCTGCCGTCCGCGCCGGGGCGACGGGCGTGCTGGCGGCCCGGCCGGTCGGGGTACCAGCGATCGTGGTGCCGGATGTCCAGGACGCGATGGGCGCGCTGGCCCGCGCGGTGCTCGACCGCCTAAAGGCGCCGACCGTGATCGGGCTGACCGGCTCGGCCGGGAAGACCAGCACCAAGGACCTGCTGGCCCAGGTGCTGGAGACCATGGACACCACGGTGGCCACGCCGCTGTCGTACAACGGCGAGATCGGCTTGCCGCTGACCGTCTTCCGGGCGGACGAGAACACCCGCCTGCTGGTGCTGGAGATGGGCTCGCGCGGCGCCGGGCACATCAAGTACCTGACGGGGATCGTCCCGCCGAAGGTCGGTCTGGTGCTGAACGTCGGGACCGCGCACGTGGGTGAGTTCGGCGGCGGGAAGGAGTCGATCGCCGTCGCGAAGGGCGAACTCGTCGAGGCCCTGCCCGTCGACGGCTTGGCGGTGCTGAACGCCGACGACCCGTACGTCATGTCGATGGCGCCGCGCACGGTCGCGCCGGTCCTGACCTTCGGGGTCCAGGCCGGGGACGTGCGGGCCGTCGACGTTGAACTGGACGCCGCGGGCCGGCCGTCGTTCACCCTCATGTACCGGGGTGAGAGCGCCCCTGTGAAGCTCGGGCTGCACGGTGCCCACCACGTGTCCAACGCGACGGCCGCTGCCGCGGTGGCGATCGGCCTGGGCGCGAGCGTGCGGCAGGCAGCGGAGGCGCTGACCGGTGCCAGGCAGCTGACGCCGGGCCGGATGGACGTCACCGAGCGGCCGGACGGCGTGACGGTGATCAACGACGCGTTCAACGCAAACCCCGATTCGATGGCCGTCGCCCTGTCCGCGCTCACCGCCATGGCCAGCGGCGGGCGGAGGACGGTGGCGGTGCTGGGCGAGATGCGGGAGCTGGGGGAGGAGTCCGAGGCCCACCACGCGGAGCTGGGCCGGCTCGTCGCCCGCAGCGGGATCACTCACCTGATCGCGGTCGGTGACTGGGAGGCCCGGCTGGTGCACACCTGGGCGGTGGAGGGCGGCGTCAACGGCACGCTGGTGCCGGACCGCGACGCCGCCCTCGAACTGCTGCTGAGCTACCTCAGGCCCGGAGACGTGGTGCTGGTGAAGGGCTCCCACAGCGTTGGGCTGGAGGACACGGCGATGCGCCTTTCCAAACCCGACGCTGCACGCTGACTACACGGCCGGGACCGTCACCAGGGTCTCGGCCAGCCGCAGCAGGACCGCCCGTCCGACGCGGCCGGCGGTCCCGGTGCCCATCGTCACCACCAGGTCGCCGGGCTCGACCAGCTGGGCGACCACGTCCGCCACGTCGCGCCCGTCGCTCGTGCGGTGGGCCCGGCCGCCGCAGGCGACGACCTGCGCGGCCATCGGCGCGGTGCTGATCCCGGCGAGCGGGGACTCGACCGAGGCGTGCACGTCCAGGAGGACGACCTCGTCGGCCGCCGCGAGCCGGCGGCCCATCTCCTCGCCGAGGGCGGCGGTGCGGGTCCAGCCGGTGGGCTCGAACACCGCGATCACCCGGCCCTCGGCGAGCATCCGGGCGGTGGCCAGGTCGGCGGTGATCTCGCTGGGGTGGTGGGCGTAGGAGTCCAGCACCGTCACCCCGGCGTGGCTGCCAGTGGTGGCGAGCCTGCGCTTGATGCCCTGGAACGCGCTGATGCCAACCACGAGGTCGGTGGGCTCGGCGCCGAGCACCCGGCCCGCGGCGAACGCGGCGGCAGCGTTCAGCGCGTTGTGCCGGCCCGGGACGGCCAGGGTGAACTCGTGCCACGAGCCGTCCGCATCCTGCACGGTGACGTGGCTGGCCGTCCCGTCCCACAACACGCGCCGCACCCGGACGTCGGCGTCCTTGGCCTCGCCGACCGTGACGACCTGCGGGCCGGGCGCCGCCTGCAGGCGCTCAATCAGCAGTCGGGCGCCCGGGTCGTCGGAGGAGACGACCAGCACGGAGCTGTTGCGGGCCAGGCGCTCGAAGACGTCCAGGACGTCGTTCAGGTCGACGTACTGCTCGGGGTGGTCGTCGTCCACGTTCAGGACGACGGCGACCTGTGGGTGGTAGCGGCCTGCGGTGCGGTCGCTCTCGTCGGTCTCCGCGACCAGGAGGCCGCCGAGGCCCTGGTGGGCGTTGGGGCGGCCGACGGGGGTGGCGCCGATGGCGTACGAGGGGTCGAGCTGGGTGAGGGCGGCGCTGAGGATGCCGGTGGTCATGGTCTTGCCGTGGGTGCCCGCCACGGCGACCGACTGCTCGGCGGTGGTGATCAAGTGCGCGAGCACGTCCGAGCGGTGCACGACCGGGATGCCGGCCCGGCGGGCAGCGGCGATCTCGGGGTTGCTCGGGGTGACCGCGCTGGACCACACGAGGACGGTGGCGTCGGTGGGCAGGTTGCTGGCGGTGTGGCCGATGGCGACGGCAGCACCGGCGTCCTCCAGCTCGCGCAGGGCGGCGGTGTCGCTGGTGTCGGAGCCGGAGACCCGGCTGCCGCGCTCCAGCAGCAGGCGGGCGACGGCCGACATGCCGGCGCCGCCGATGCCCACGAAGTGCGGGCGGGCGAGGTCGATGGGGCCGTCGTGGACGGGGACGATCACGTTCCTGGTTTCCATGCTGTGCGCTCCAGTTCGGAGTCCAGCCCGTGATGGGCGATGGGTGGAAGGGCGCTACGCGTAGGTGCCATCCGGCGCCGAGCTGGCCGCCGGGTGAGCACCGAGTCGGGCCGTATCGAAGTGGTCGTGCACGATGACGCCGGGCAGGGCGATCGCCACGGCGTTGCCGACCGCCAGGGCACCGAGGAACGCGCCGACCGGATCGTGGTGCTGGCCTCGGT
Organism: Streptomyces sp. CBMA123; assembly: GCF_014596465.1. Classification (GTDB taxonomy): domain Bacteria; phylum Actinomycetota; class Actinomycetes; order Streptomycetales; family Streptomycetaceae; genus Kitasatospora. The sequence continues at coordinate 23,453 of NZ_MECK01000557.1, forward strand.
GGCGAGACGGGGACTCGTACACGGCTAACTCCTCACAACAGAAGGGAAGATGGGATCTGGCGCTGACCGGACGCTTGAAGTTCGAGTCCGATGGGGTAATGACAGCCGGAGGCAGGACCGTGACGGGATGGTGAGCTAAGGTCACTCACGGTTCATTCATCACTCACTGGGGGCGGAGCGGATGGAGACGAGGGCCGACCACGACGCGGTCGACCAGGCCATGGAGGCGTTCGCCGCCGAAGTCGCCCACTGGCGGGAGGTACGCGGCCTCTCCAAGCGCGGGCTGGCCGGGAAGATGGGCTTCGACCCCTCGTACGTCAGCCACATCGAGTCCGGCCGCCACAAGCCCACCGAGGAGTTCGCCCGCCTCGCCGACGAGACCCTCAACGCCGGGAAAGCCATCTGGCGGCGCTGGCTCGACTACGACGCCGCCCGCTCCCGCAGCCGCACCCCGGCGTCGCCGCCAGCACCCCGCCGTCCCGAGCAGCCGTACGCCTCGGGGGCCGCGATCGTGGTCGAACACGACGAAGCCGCACTCAAATTCGACGGCGCCACCTACCGGTTGACCATGCGCCGCCGCCTACGGAACTCCGGCACCGAGCCCATCACCCGCTACCTCATCCGCATCGCCGTCGACCGCTACCCCGGCGAACCCGAGCGCTCCAACGCCCACTACCGTGAGCACCCACTGACCTGGGACGAACTGGCGCTCACCGCCTCGTGCCAGGGCGAGGGCATGCGGTGGCAGGCCAAGCACGACCGCGACGCCTTCAAGGAGGTCTGGCTCCTGTTCGACAACGAGCACGGCCGCTTCCCGCTCTATCCGGGCGACGCCACCTGGATCGAGTACGCCTACAGCGTCGGCGCCGACAAGTGGGGCCACTGGTTCCAGCGCGCCGTCCGCCTGCCCACCGAACACCTCGCCGTACGCCTCGACTTCCCCGCAGCCCTCGACCCGGTGGTGTGGGGCACCGAGACCTCCATGACCGCCGAGTCCGTCCCCCTGCGCACCGCCGTCAGCCGCAACGACGACGGCGAGCGCCGGCACTTTGCCTGGGCCACCGACGACCCGCCGCTGCACGCCCGCTTCCGCCTCGAATGGCGCTTCCGCGCCGCCGCCAACAACCAGCAGCAACAGACCAAGGAGACCAGGTGATCGAGGTGCGGCCCAGCCAGCAGATGCAGTCCCTCGGCGTCGTCCAGCAGGGCACCCCCATTCTCAACCGCCCCGCCCAGCCCTTCGACCTGCCAGCCGAACGCGCCGCCGCCCAAGCCGTGATCGACGAACTGTTCACCGCCGTCGACCGGATCGGCCGCGTCCACTCCTTCGCCAAGGGCATGGGCCTCGCCGCCCCACAGATCGGCATCCCCCGCGCCGCCGCCCTCGTCCTGCCCCCAACCGCCGGCGCCGACCCGATCACCCTGCTCAACCCGAAGATCACCGCCGTCTCCGACGAGACCGACGAACAGTACGAGGGCTGCCTCAGCTTCTTCGACGTCCGCGGCATGGTCCCCCGCCCCCTCCGCATGGACGTCACCGCGACCACCCTCGACGGCGTCATCACCACCGTCACCTACGAGTTCGGCCTCGCCCGCCTCATCGCCCACGAAATCGACCACCTCGACGGCCTCCTCTACACCGACCGCATGCGCCCCGACGTCCACCCGATCCCCGTCGAGGAGTACCGGGGCACAGGCTCGACCTGGGCCTACTGACCGTACCGGCAGGCTCAGACTGACTCTGCCCCTGCCTGTTGAGTCCGACTGGAGCCGTGCCGCGCCAAACGCGACACCGGGCTGACCGCACATCCGCGGGATCCACACGGACTCGGACGGCACCTACGGCTCCTCATGCGTCCACGCCCTCCTGCGGCGCGAAGGCGTGCAAGTCGGCCGCAAGCAGATCGGGCACCGGTGACTTGTCAGTGGTGGTACCTATGATCGATTCGGAAAGCCGTCGTCGGGGAACGAGGGGGTCTGGCGTGGAGAGTTCGCATGCTGTGGGGGCGCGTGTCCGAGCGCCGGAACCGACTATCGCTCCGATCGCCTCGCTGGCACAGCGGGTCTTGACGGGGGATGTTGTGCTGCCAAAGTTCCAGCGCGGGTTCGTCTGGACATCGGAGCAGATCCTCTACTTGCTCGACTCGGTGCGCCGAAACTATCCAGTTGGCAGCTTGCTCTTGTGGCGGACCACGGACAAGCTTGCAAGCGGGCACGAGATCGCCGGCTTGGACACTGTGCCCCAGCACGAGGGATCGCCGGTTCACTACGTCCTCGACGGACAGCAGCGTCTCGCCAGTTTGGTTGGCGCCCTGCACGGAACTGGGCCGCTGTGGGACATCGCGTACGACCTGGAGCAGGAGGAGTTCCTTCATCTCTCGGAGGGCACTCCAGTCGGACCGCACATCATGCCGGTACGGCATGTCAACTCAGTCGGCGCGATGCTGGCCTGGGTCAGGGAACACGCGCCGGATCAGCGTTTGCAGAGCCGCGCTGAGGCACTGAGCAACCAGTTCAATCACTACCAGGTGCCGGTGGTTACCCTGCTTGATGTATCGGAGGAAGACTCGGCTCGCATCTTCGAGCGGATCAACAGCACGGGCACGTCCATGGACATTGTTGACCTCGTGCGTGCTGGGACCTGGGCACAAGACTTCGACCTGAAGGAAGAGATCGAGCAGCTCCTGAAGGTCCTAGACCGAAAGGAGTACGGTCGCGTCGACACCAAGACCATGTTGCGAACTATTGCCGCAGCCGCCGGTTTTGGATTCTCGACCAAGGACATCCACCGGTTGCGCCAGGTGGACCGGCTGCGTCTTCGTGAGGCCGTCTCCGAGGCTGGCAAGGCCGCTGAGCGGGCGGTTGACTTCTTGTACACCCAGATCCGTACTCCGAACGCGGAGGCATTGCCCTATTACAACCAGTTTGCGGTGCTAGTCGAGGTGTTTCGTCAGCTACCCAAGCCGACGCCGACGCAGTACGACGCCGTAACACGATGGTTCTGGTTGACCGCGAGCGGCGAGTATTTCAAGGGTTGGCGGGAGTCCCAGATGACGCCCGACCTTCAGGCGGTGACGGCATTTGCTGAGGGGCGGACGCAGGAGATCGAGACAGGTGCAGCGCTGCCGCGAAGCGTCCTGTGGCAGCGCTCCCCGTTCTCAAGGCAGAACGCTCCAAGTAAGTTGCTGGTGCTCTTGCTCTCGTACGAGAACCCAATCGACCTCAACACTGGGCGCCGCATCGACGTCGGTAAGGCGCTGTCATCGCACAATGACAAGCAGTTCCATCACTTTTTCCCGCGGGCCTGGTTGCGCAGGCAGGGGGTGAGCGCTGCGAAGGCGAACGCCTGCGGCAATCTGGTCATGCTCACTGCACTGAGTAACAACTGGATCTCAGACCGGGCCCCGTCGCGCTATCTGAAAGATCTCGCGGACCTGAACGGCGAGGACGTGCTGCGCGCCCGCCTGCGTTCGTGCTTGGTGGAGGAAGATGCGTATCAGGCCGCGCTGCGGGACGACTTCGACGGCTTTCTGCGTGCCCGGTCGGAGACGCTGCACAAGCGGTTGATGGAATTGATCGGCTCGGCCGCTGAGGGCAGCGCTATTGGACAGTCTGACGGTATGTCGTCTGACGAGCCCACCCTGGACTCGGCTCCGGATGGCGGACCGGTCGACCGGGACTCCGTCGACTGAGGGTCGTGATCACGTGCGTATGCGGGATGTGCCAGAAGGAGACCGACCCCGAGAGCGCCTGCTCAACAAGGGAGCGGAAGCGCTGTCCGACCGTGAACTACTTGCGCTGTTGCTAGGAGCGGGCGTGTCTGGCCAGGACGCAGTGGAACTGGCTGGACGCTTGATCGCTCGATATGGCGGGCTTCACGAACTGTCACGTGTGCCTGCGCATGAGCTGGTGGCCGGCGGCCTGACAGGTATTGGTCATGCGAAAGCAGCTAGGGTCGCGGCTGCTTTCCAGCTGGGTCGACGGGTCTCATCGCCGGAGTCGAACACCCGTCAACGGATTCATGGGTCAGCCGATCTGGCAGCCGTCGCAGCGCCGCTTCTGCGAGGGTTGCGTCATGAGCGAGTGGTTGTGGTTGTCTGCGACGGTGCTGGAGCGGTCCTGCGCACAGCTGTCCTCACCGAGGGATCGTCGGACCGGAGCCTGATCCCAGTCCGGGACGTTCTGGCCTTGGTCCTCGCGGTAGGCGGGACGTCCTTCGGTGTGGTCCACAATCACCCCACAGGTCAGGCCGACCCGAGCGCAGCCGACCGCCTCGTCACAGCCCGTCTTGCGGCGGGTGCGGAGGCGGTCGGCTTGCGCTTTCTGGACCACGTAGTGGTCACGGAAAGCACCTGGCGTCGAGTTTCCCCGAGGTGAGCAAGGCGGATCACAGCTGCCCTGAGAACGCGGCATTAAGCAGTGCGGAACGGAGAGAATGCAGTTGATCTGTTTGCGCCGCTCCAGCGTCGGCCACCTTGCGCGCCAAAGTAAGTTGGCGCGCGATTCGGCGCTGCTCTGCAAGGTCGGGCAGAGGCACCTTGGTGCCGAGGAACGTCGTTGGGGAAGTCCGCTTGCGTCGGACCATGGAGCCGCGCGGAGTCAGCATGGACCATAGATTCGGCCAGGCCAACAAGTGGTCGATGTAGTCAGGGTCGGCCTCTTCTACATTGACGCTGAATACCGGGTATTCTGGCGAAACGTAAGTCTTGGAGAAGCTATCGTCTACAACTGCGAGGGCGCCTTCCCAGGCATTCAGTTTACTCATTACCACCTGGCCGGCCCGAAGTTGCGTAAAGTGCGCATATGCGGTTTCGCTGCCAAGGATGGGGGTGCGCTTGATCAGGCCGCGCCCGAAGCTATAAATGCCGGTGATTGGATACGGGGAATCGGGCTCGACGTCGACGAAATCGCTATCTAGGTAGAGTGCCCTCGACAATGGGGCTTGCTGGGCAACAGAGCGGAATAGTGCGTCGGCGTGCAACCGGGTCAGGGCAGCTGCCTGCTCCTTTAGATGGATTACTCTTTCCAGCAGTTTGATGGCTGCGTCGAGCTTGTTGGCGACGCGGCGCTGCTCGTGCAGGTCTGGCAGTGGTACGCGTGTCCCCAGAAGGGTGGCTGGGGTTGTTCTCTTGCGTCGGACCATTGAGCCGCGCGGGGTCAAACATCTCCAGAGCTCCGGCCATGCCAGCAAGTGTCGAAGGTACGCAGGGTACGCGCCCGCGGTGTTTATGGTAAAAACGGGGTATTCTGGGGAGACGTACGTGTCGCTGAAACTTTCCCCCACGACTGCCAGGGCGCCTTCCCAGGCGTTTAGCTTGCTCATGACGACCTGCCCCTCTTTGAGGCGCGCCATCCGGAGGTATGCGGTATCGCTTCCGTTAATTATTGGCCGCTTGATCAATCCGCGACCAAAACTGTAGATTCCGGTGATGGGATAAGGTTCTTCCGGTTGCAGGTCAACCATCGACGGGTCCTCATACAGGACGTCGCTAAGTTGACGAAGGGGGTACTTACTCACCGTGTCCTCCGAGCTCTCCGCGAAGCTCCTGAAGTAGACCCAGGATTTCCATCTCCGTCCTCGCTAGCTCGTCCACCAGATCTTCTGGTGTCCGGTGCGTCAATTCATCGCCCACGTGCGGGTTTGCGATATCCAGATTGAAGCCGGAGTTGACGATCTGCTCGGCCGGAACTTTCCACGCGTACTCGCACTGCTCGCGGCCCTCCCGCTTCTCGCCACCCCACCACTCGACGCACCCATCAAACTCTTCCAGCTGCATTGGCTTCGTCTTCGTGTATCCGCGACGTCCCTCAGGTAGCGGCACCTCGTAGAACCAGACGTCACTCGTTGGTCCGGTCTTCTCGAAGAAGAGAATGTTCGACGGAATTTGGGTGTAAGGGGCGAAGACTCCCTGCGGAAGGCGGACGACTGTGTGCAGGTCGCAGTCCTGCATCAGCTTCTTCTTGATTTTCGCGCCAATGGACGTCTCGCCAGTTGCGAACAGGCTCCCATTAGGTAGGACGATCGCACAGCGCCCTCCCCGCTTGAGCTGGTCCAGGATCGAGTACAGGAAGAGCCAGGCTGTCTCCTGTGTCTGGAAGCCAGCAGGGAACGCCTTGACGACCGTTGACTCCTCTTCAGCGCCAAATGGCGGGTTTGTAAGGACGACGTCCACTCGATCTGCAGCCGTCGAGTTGCGCATTTCCAGTAGCGCGTTGGCTCTGCGAACCTGCGGAGCGTCGATGCCGTGCAACAGCAGGTTCATGCTGCCCAGGAGATAAGGCAGGGGCTTCTTCTCGATGCCTCTGATGTCCGCATGCAGCTGCCTATGCTGGGTTTCTGTGCGGACCTGACCCTTCAATTCCTCATACGCCTGGACTAGGAAGCCAGCCGTTCCGCTAGCTGGGTCGAGGATCGAATCGCCTAGCTTCAGGAACGACTGTCGGACCATGAAGCGGTTGACCGGCCGCGGGGTGTAGAATTCGCCAGAATCGCCTGCTGCGTCCCGCATCTCCTTGAGGATCGACTCGTAGACGAATGCCATTGTGTGGATGTCGTCAGTCGAGACAAAGTGGATCTGGTCAACGAGATTCACTAGGTCCCGCAATAGTGACCCCGACTGCATTCGGTTGGTGACATCCCTGAAGATGGTAGAGATGACGTTACGCGGGTCCTCGGCATGTTCACCGACCAGTCCGGCCAGGTGTGGAATGAGCTTCTCGTTTACGAAAGCCTTCAGCTCGTCGCCGCTCAGATCCGGGTCCGTAGCCCAATCGTCCCAGCGGTAGGGAGCTTCGATGGCCCGACGGTAGCCATCCGGGTCGAGCGCTTCACCCTCCTGCTCGACACGTTCCTCGAATGCCTTCAGGAATAGCAGCCAGGACAGCTGCGGCAGTCGATCCAGGTCGCCGTTCATGCCGGCGTCCTTGCGCATGGTGTCGCGTGCGCTCTTGATGAGGGATGCGAGGCGGGTCCGTGAGGTGGCTGCGGCTTCGGCTGTCTTTTTCTTGGGCGCTGCCATGTCAGCTCAACCGGTCCTTTTTCTAAGGGGTACTCTTGTTGTTACTGGGATCGTGGAAGAGGAGTGGCACGGTGACGGGCGTCATCGGTCAGGGCAGCAGCTCAGTAGCACTAGTTGACGAGGCCGCAGCCAGCGCTCGCTCCAAACCCAGCTCCGCTCGCGCGCCTAGTTGGTGGGCCGTGTCCAGGAGCTTCTGTCGGGTAACAAGGCCCTGATTCAGCGCCTCAGCTATAGCAGCGTCGAGCCTGTGCTGGTCCGCGCCTTCCGCGGCGGTTTCCACCAAAGCGCGTAGCGGGGTTGTTACTCGGTATCCCCTGCGCTCATCCAAGTGTTCATCTGCGAGATCCGCCCGATGCAGGATCAAGGCGTCACTCTGCTGCCGGAAGTTCCGAGGGACGGTTACGTGGATCTGGGATGGGTTGGCCGGACCCAGGCCATGTGCAGCGAGGGCCGTGGCGTGAGAGATGACCGCCCTGCCTTTGCTCCACAGTGACCAGCGCACCAACTACTCGTCTCCCTCTTCCGGGAGATCCGCGAACTCCCGGAAACGGTAGATGGCTCGATCGACCGGGGTCCAGTTGCCATGCTGTGCGTGGTAGCGCTGCGCTTGGTACGAGTACCCGGCGTCCCTGGCCTGCGCTGCGGTGAAGTACCCGCGCTGGGTGCTGGCGATCCGCCACAGTTCGGCGCGGGTATCCGTACGGTCTCTGAGCACGTCCCTACCTTAGCAGGGGCGTCGAAGTACAAGTCCACTTTATGTTCCGTGGATCTATTAACATCAAACTAAAGTTTGCTATGAGGCGCTCAGTAGGCGTGCCGCAAGATCGTCGAACGCCTCATGTGCTGCGTTCCCCTTGCCGAACCGCCGCGTGAGTTCCACTACCCGTCCCATCTTGCTGAACGGCGGCACCTTCAGGGTGTCCGCCTTCAACTGAGGCGAACCTGACTCGACGAACTTATGGAGCATGCTCTCCAAAACCTCTCGCGCCTGCTCCGAGAAGGACTCCATGAAGACCCGGTGCTCCTTGCGGAACCGGACCAGCCGTTCGTCGCGGCTGACGAGAGGCAGACCCCATGCTGCGTTGAGCAGTAGGTCGATGGGGTCGACGTCGGGGTTGGCCATATCTTCGGGCAGCCTCTCGACATCGATGTCGTTCTCCTTGAGGAGCGTGATGAGGAGACCGCGGCTTTTCGCCTGGGCCCACTGAGTACGCAGTTCCCCAGGCTCCAAGCTGAGTTCCAGGACCCTGTCGTGCACCCATTGTTCAATGCTGACCAGCTGCATCGAGCGTCCATCATCGGCCAACCGGTACCGCCGCTCACCCCACTTGTAGACGTCGACACCCTTGACTGTGTAGCGGCGTCCTAGCGCCTGGATTCGTTCGATCTGGTCCGGATCGGTGATGTTGTTCCCCGAGCCCCGTGCTTCGTCGAGGGTGCCGCCTTCCTCCTGTTTGTAGGAGGACTCAGGCTCGGCCACTGTTTCCGTGTCGGGTTCCTCAACCTCTTCGGCTGGGGGCGTGATGTCCTCCGACTCCACGATGGCCCCCTGCTCATCGGTGATGTCCTCTACGACCTTGAGTGCAGGACCATCGAAGCTGGGGTCGTCGAAGAGTCGTGTTGCCTCCACGAAGTCGATGACGTCGAATGATTCCTTGCCGATCTCCGGGCACAGACGGGTGCCGCGACCGATGACCTGCTTGAACTCGGGCATGGATGCCATGCGCCGGAAGATCACGATGTTGCGCACAGCCGGCAGGTCCACCCCAGTGGAGAGCAGCTTCGACGTGACGGCAACGATCGGCTGATTCGAGTCTTCCTTGCGGAACTCCTCCAACGAGGCCATCCCTGCTTCCTTGTCGGCATTGGTGATCCGGACGACGTAATCGGGAAGCCTGCTGACTTCCTTCGAAGCGGCGTTGAAGAGAGCATCACGCATGCGTGCGGCGTGATGGTTGTTCTCGCAGAAGATGAGTGTCTTGCCCTGCAATCCGTCTTCGGCGGTATTCCGAAGGTGTTCGAGCACGTACTGAGCCGCTACCTCTGTACGCTCCAGGATCACCATGACCCGCTCGTACTCCTTCGGGCCGTAAATGTTGTCCGGAATCTCGCGCCCGTAGATGTCCTTCTCACCCGGCCGTGGCCTATAGCCTTCCATGTCCACGTTTAGCCGGACCCTGCTCACCCGATAGGGAGAGAGGAAGCCGTCCTGGATTCCGTCCCTGAGGGAGTATGTGTAGACAGGGTTTCCGAAGTACTCGTAGGTGTCTGTTTTCTTTTTTCCGTCCTGTACAGGGGTCGCAGTGAGGCCGATCTGGAAGGCGGGTGAGTAGTGCTCTAGTACCTTGCGCCACCGTCCGTCGCTGTTTGCGCTGCCGCGGTGGCACTCATCGACGATGATGACGTCGAAGTAGTCGGGCTCGTACTGGCGGAACAGCTCGGCCTCGGCCTCGCCTTGGTCCAGTGACTGGTACAGGGCGAAGTAGACCTTCCGGCCGCGTTTGGCCTCTCCGCCGCCGATCTTGTGAACGTCGTCCTCGCCGAAGACAGGCAGGAAGTAACGGTCCTTGGGGTCGTCGACCAGCATGTTGCGGTCCGCCAGGTACAGGACACGCGGTTTGCGTCCGCCGAAGACCCCGGGGGCGTTGGACAGTCGGGCCACCAACTGGAGAGCAAGCATGGTCTTGCCCGTTCCCGTTGCTAGGACGAGAAGGATGCGGCGTTCGTTGCGGGCGAGCGCCGCAAGGGCCCTGGTGATGGCGACCCGCTGATAGTAACGGGGCTGCTTCGGTGCGTTGTTCGTGTTGCGCAAAGTGTAGTCGTAGGGCGCGGAGAGCAGCTCCTCAGCATGGGCGGTGCCCACGACTCCCTGATCTCCAAGGAAGCGAGCCCAAAGCTCGCTTGGTGTAGGGAAGCGTTCCAGCTTCTTGATAGTGGGTCGGTCGCCGCTGAAACTGACCTCGACGATCTCGGACCCGTTGGTGGCGTACGCGAACGAGAGCCCGAGCTTGCTGGCGTACCGCCTTGCTTGTTCCACCCCGTCGTCGGGATCGCGGCGGTAACGCTTAGCCTCGACGACGGCAAGCGGTACGTCTGGGATGTACTCCAGGACGTAGTCGGCACGGAGAGGCGCACCGCGCTTGTGGAGCTTCTTGGTCGGCACCAGCCCACCGTTGTTGATCGGGTACTGCGACCGGATCTGCTTCCGTTCCCACCCCGAGGCATCAAGAGCAGGAAGGACGAAGGCCGTACAGGTCTCGTCCTCGTTCATCTTGTACGCATCACTCCCCATGGGTACAGGTGTACTGCACCGAGCTGACACACGCGGATGAACTGCGAAAACGATGAGAAGGGATCCGCGCTCCTGCGTGAGCGATGCGTGAGCGGACGGGGTGGCACATGCCGGTTCGGACGGGATCGTGGAACACGCTGCAACCTTCTGACCTGCGGGTTCATCACCAAGTGATCGATGCCGGCAGTAGCCGTCATGATCACCGCAGGGCTCGTAATGCGTAGGTCGCGGGTTCGAATCCCGCAGGCGGCTCAGTGAAGGTCCAGGTCGCGTAGCCCGTGACCTGGGCCTTTTGTCATTTCTCGGCGTTCGGGCGTCGGCCTGTAGCTTGCAGGCCGACGCCCGCCCGAGAGCATCCGGGTGCTGTTGTGTCAGCACCGTCCGGCTTGCGGGCATCGGCAGCCGTACTCTGCCGGCGCTCCTGTGATCACTCGAACCGTGGCTGCGACCTGGCTTCCGTGGCGTGCGCTACGTCCCCTCCTCGGGCTCTGTCGCTTCGGCCCCGCGTCGGTCGTCGTACCGGTCCGCCCAATCGGCGAGCGTTCGGGAGATGCGGTCCAGCTTCGAGCGAAGGGCCGTAACCTCCAGGGAGTCCCATCCGTCGCGCTCGACGAGGCTGGCTCCGCCGAGATCGACGGGGACGGTCCGCAGGACGTCCACGGCCCCCTTCAGTCGGTCGACGCTCACGGTCACGTCGGCCCAGCGCAGACTCGCGGCTTTGAAGCCCGAGGCCGCTTTCTCCAGGGTTTCGCCGTTGTAGGTGTGGCGGACCCGGTCGTTGGTCAGCTCGCGCGCACCTTCGGAGCTCCGTGGTACGAGGCCGTCCTCGTCGACCTCGTACAGTTTCAGCCCCAGCCGGCCGGCCCGCACGATCTCGTAGGCCTGGAGGACGCCGCGTCGGCGGGAGAGCATGGCGCGCAGGACGGCTACCGCGGTGCGGTCGTCATTGTCGTCCGGCCCGCCGAAGAGCTCGCGTTGAAGGGCCATCGGCTTGGCCAGTGCCATGTAGTAGGCGGCTTTGACCGCGAGCTCGGTCTGGGCGACACCCAGCCGTCCGTTGTCGCCCAGCCCGCCGTTCATCTCTTCCAGGGCGTCGTCACGCAGCTCCTCCAGGGACCGGCCGGCCTCGGCCACCCCCTCCAGCGGACTGTCATGCGGAAGGCTGTCGATCTCCGGGAGCCGGTAGGCGCGTTGGAGGACGGCGCGCCGCGGCCGGATGAAGTGGGGGTCGTCGTTCTCCTCGGTCCTGACCGGGCGAAGGATCAGCTCGACGGCGATGTCCACCCGGTCCTCGCGCGTGGGCTTCTGCTTCGCCGTCAGCGACCGGATGCCGTCGTTGACGCGGCGTGCCGTGCCGGCACCCAGCACGGCTCGGACGATCTCCCCGGCGCGCACGTCGCGATCTCGGCTGCACCCTTCGTCCACGGCCTCTTGGGCGGTGATCGTCCCGGCGAACCACCGCTTCTCAGCCGCAGTGATGCGGGCCGGTCGAGTTCGAGTGGGCTCGGCCAAGGTGTCGAGCACGGCATCGGCCTTGGCCTCGTTCTCAACCGCCGGGCTGTACGGCTTGGGCGGGCGAATGTGGGTGAGGCCGATGAAGTTGCGCACGGCCGTGTGGAAGCGGAGTTGGGCCCGGTGGTCGGAGACGAATCCGACGACGACGCGTGCGGGGACGGTGAGCACCCGCACCTTCGCCTGATCGGTCTCACTGAGGTTCTCCCAGCCCACCTTCTGGGTCAGGCGGACGAGCGAGTTGACCTCCCTCCGGAACTTCCGGTCGTCCTTCCCCCACTCGTAGGCGACCTTCGCCGGCGCGTAGCCGAGCAGGTCGTGCACCGCACTGATGCGGCTCGAACCGTCCGCGGCGATCAGCATCGTTTCCGACGGGCGTCCGTCGTGGTGGTGCACCGTCATCGAGACGACGGTCAGCGGCTGGAGGACTCCCTCCACCCCGATGTCCTCGCGAAGAGGATTCTCTTTGACGAGCCGTCCCTTGGTGTCCTCCAAGCGCTGCGCGAGAACGTTCGGGCTGTCGACCCGGATCTCGAGCTCCGCGCAGTGGTCCGGGCCCGAGACGGGTTCGGGCATGGCCAGACCGGCTCCTCTCCCGCCCAGGGCATAGGTGCGACGCCCGTACTCCCGCGGGTTGGCCGGATGAGGCACCACGGACGCGGACCACAGCCGGGTCTCCACGATCGACAAGGTGCCGCCCTGGACGCGCAGTTCGGCGACATCGGCCAACTTCCGGCGCATCTCGTCCGGGCGGACCGCCGCTCGTGCCAGCCCTCGGACCGCGCTCTCCGAGAAACCCCTTCCGGCAAGCGTGTCGGCGAGGTTGTCCACCGCGGCGGCGCGGGGAAGCGTCCACTGGGAAGGCTGCCAGCCGCCCTCCGCCTCGACGGCCCCTTCCTCACTCACTCGTGGCCTCCACGATCCGGTCCGCGAGGAGGAGCGCCCTGCGCGCTCGATCCCGATTCGCGCGGACGGTCGCCTCGCCGCCGTTCGCGGGCCGGGAGAGCTGTGCGGCCGACTCGCTGAGCGCGGCGCGAACCTGGTACCAGCCCTCCGGCGTCAGCGGCACCGTGAACAAACGCTCGCCGTTCATGTTCACGACCGAGCAGTGCAGCTCCCTCTCGGCGATCTCGGTCCACTGGGCCGCCAGCTGACCGATGGTCACCCCGGAGCCCCGGCGTGCCGCGGCTTCCGGCGACGTGACCGCGCGGCATCCGTCAACTGCTTGCAGGAGAACGACCGTGACGAGGGCGACCTCGTCCTGGTCCAAGGAAATCAGGATGGTCATGGCGTCATTGCTGGGCACCGGCAGCACTCCGTGAACGTCGGCAGATGAATCGGACATGTCTTCGTCCTGCCGCCAGGCGCGTGCGCGCGAGGCGAAGCGAGAGCGCGGACATGTCTTCCGCCGACCTCCACCCGTGTCGGTCCTCGGAGCGTGTCGCCTCCGGAACCTCTGATGCCGTCCGAGCCGCACACCATCCGGCCCGAGGGGAACAAGGTGTCAGCACCAGCACCCCAGGGAGCACGGCAAGCTACACGACTGCTCGGGCTCGATCGAAGGAATCGGCGGAGGAGTCATGTCTCATGACGCGGGGACATCGAACAGGTCGCCCGGTGTGAGCGTAGTGGCTCGATCGCTCAGTGTGCAATCTGTGTTTCCGGCGCGGGAGTTGACCGCTTGGCGTCAGGGCGGAACTCGATCCGCCGAGGCCGTCCTCGCCCGTGCGGGAGGACCGGGTGGCGGGGCTACTGGTCGAGGTAGGCGAGGACGGCCAGGACGCGGCGGTTGTCGGCGTCGGTGGGGATGAGGTTGAGCTTGGTGAAGATGTTGCTGATGTGTTTGGCGACGGCCTTCTCGGTGATGAAGAGGCCTTGGGCGATGCCGGCGTTGGAGCGGCCCTGGGCGACCCATTCGAGGACTTCGCGTTCGCGGGTGGAGAGGGCGGAGATGGATTCGTCGCGTTCCTTGCGGACCAGGAGCTGGGAGATGACCTCCGGGTCCATGGCGGTGCCGCCGTCGGCGACGCGGCGGATGGAGTCGAGGAACTGGGAGCCGTTGGTGACGCGGTCCTTGAGCATGTAGCCGACGCCGCGGCCGCCGCTGGCGAGGAGTTCGCGGGCGTAGAGGGGTTCGACGTACTGGGAGAGGAGGAGGACGGGGAGGCCGGGGGTGGTGCGGCGGGCGGTGAGGACGGCGCGCAGGCCCTCGTCGGTGAAGTTGGGGGGCAGCCGGACGTCGACGACGGCGACGTCCGGCTGGTGGTCGGTGAGGGCGCGGAGGAGGTCGGCGCCGTTGTCGACGGCGGCGGCCACCTCGTGGCCGTAGGCCTGGAGGAGGCGGATCAGACCGTCCCTCAGGAGGAAGTGGTCTTCGGCGAGGACAATGCGCAAGGGAGCTCCATGGTGACCATGGTGGGGCCGTTGACGGGGCTGCTGACGGCGAGGACGCCGTCGAAGGTGGCGAGCCGTCGTTCGATGCCGCGCAGGCCGGTGCCGCGGGTGGCGTCCGCGCCGCCGCGTCCGGTGTCCGTGACGGTGATGCGCAGCATGCCGTGATCGTAGCGAATGTCGATCCAGGCGCGGTCGGCGTGGGAGTGCTTGGAGACGTTGGTGAGGATCTCCGAGATGGCGAAGTAGGCGGCGGACTCGACGGGCATCTCGGGGCGGCCGGGGAGGTCCACCGCGACCTCGGTGGGGACCGGGCAGACCATCGCCAAGGCCCGTACCGCGTCGGCGAGTCCGCGGTCGGCGAGGACCGGCGGGTGGATGCCGCGGACCAGGTTGCGGATCTCCTCCAGAGCCTTGGTGGAGGACTCCCGGGCCTCGATCAGCAGGGCGCGGACGGCGTCCGGGTTGGTCTCCAGGAGGTGTTCGGCGGCGTCCAGGGTCATGCCCATCGCCACCAGGCGGGCCTGGGCGCCGTCGTGGAGGTCGCGCTCGATCCGGCGGATCTCGGCCATCTGGGTGTCCACCGCGGTGCTGCGGGTGGTGGTGAGGTGCTCGATCCGGCTGGCCATCAGCTCCTGCTCGCTCGGGGCGAGCATCGAGCGGGTGTAGAGGGCGTGCTTGCGCACGGCGCGGGGCGCGACCCAGAGGGCGAGCGGGAGTTGGAGCAGGCCGAGCACGCCGGCCAGGACCGCGGTGGCCTGACCGTCGATCGGGATGAACTGGTACCAGAGGCCGTCCCACTCGAGGGACAGCGGGACACCGAAGAAGGCCAGGAAGATGCCCCAGAGGCCGCTGAGCACCAGGGCGATCGGCCCGAAGGCGAGGAGGCCGCCGACGATCGGGTCGGTGAGGACCCAGGTGAACTCCCGCTTGGTCTGCGGGTCGCTCAGGATCCAGCGGTAGCGGGCGACGGCCCCGGAGGCGCCCTCGGGGGTGGGCGGCAGCGGTCCGGGCGGGCCCGGGATGCGGACGCCCGACCAGTCCTCGGCCAGGGCGCGCTGACGGGCCGCCAGGGCGCGGACCCGCTCCATCGACCGGGGCACCAGGCCGAGGCCGGAGCCGACCAGGGAGATCGCGGTGGAGAGCCCCAGGGAGCGGCCGAAGGCGGCGACCGAGAGCCAGCAGAGCGCCACCGCGCGCCCCAGTCCGGTGAATCCGGCGGAGGCGGAGAAGCCCCTGATCTCGACCGGTGCCGGGTCCGCCCCGAGCTGCATCGTGCGGTCCATGGACACGCTCCTCTCTGGTGCCTTCGCGTTGCCCGGCCGTGGTGGCCGTGGGGACCATTCTGGCGGCGACGGGGGGCGGAAATCGGTAGTACTAACTCCCCTCTTGGTCCACGGGGGTTGGGTCGGCGAGGAAGAGCGAGAGGGTGTCGGCCACGCAGGCCGCGCGGGACTCGCCCTCGATCTCCACGGTCATCCGCACCGCGGCCAGGTGGCCGACCGGGGTCTCCCGGACGCTGGTGACCCGGGCGCCGCCGCGGACCCGGGCGCCGACCTTGACCGGGTGCGGGAAACGGACCTTGTCCAAGCCGAAGTTGACGCCCATCGTGACGTCCTCGATCTCGAAGATCGCGCGCATCATCGCGGGCAGCAGGCCGAGCGTCATGTAGCCGTGGACGATGGTGGCGCCGAACGGTCCGGTGGCCGCGCGTTCGGGGTCCACGTGGATCCACTGGAGGTCGCCGGTGGCGCCGGCGAACCGGTCCACGTTGTCCTGGGTGACTTCGAGCCAGTCGCTGTAGCCGAGGTGCTCGCCGGTCGCCTCGGTGAACTCGGCCAGGGTGGCAAAGGATCTCATGGGGCGATTCTCCGCTCCGGCTGCTGACGCCCAACTGACGGGCTGCTGACGGGGGCGGGGACGGTCGGCGCACGACGGACGCCCGCCCCGGGGTGCGGGGCGGGCGTCCGTCGTGCGTCCGGTGGCGAGTCAGCCGTAGCGCTTGAGCTCGTGGAAGAAGTCGGGCACGGTGTGCAGCCCCTCGGCGGCCCGGACGTGGTCGTAGACGTGCTTGGCGACGGCCAGGTCGAGCACGCCGAGGCCGAACGGGGAGAAGACCACCGGACGGTCGGCGGGCGGGGTGATCGCCCCGGTGAGCACGTCGTACAGCGTGCCGGCCACGAACTCGCGGTTGCCGACGCGCTGTTCGGCCAGGTGCGGGGAGGTGCCGGCCTTCAGGCAGTGGTCGATGTCGTCGACCACGTTCCAGGCGTCGAGGACGATCTCCGGGGAGAGGTCGCGCAGCGAGACGTGCAGCACGAGCGGGTGGTGGGCGAACCAGGCCGGGTCGGTCACGTGCGGTTCGCCGGCCACGGTGGCGAAGACGATCAGGTCGGCGGAGCGGACCAGGTCCTCGGGCTTCTCGTGGACGGTGACCGCCAGTTCCTCGCCCTCGGCCCGGCGCAGGTAGTCGGCGAAGCCGTGGGCGTGCTCGGCGGAGAGGTCGTGGACGCCGGCCTCGGTGAAGTCGAAGCCGTTGGCGGCGAGGTAGGTGTGGACGTAGCGGGCGATCAGGCCGACGCCGAAGAAGCCGACCCGGCGCGGGCGTTCGCCGCGGGCGTCGGCCAGCCGGGCGGCGGCCAGGGCGGCGGAGGCGGCGGTGCGGGCCGCGCTGATGATGGAGCTCTCCAGGCAGGCGAAGGGGTAGCCGGTCCGCTCGTCGTTGAGGATCAGCACGGCCGAGGCGCGGGGCAGGCCGGCCGCGACGTTCCCCGGGAAGCTGGAGATCCACTTGACGCCGTGCACCCCGACGTCGCCCTCGACCGAGGCGGGCAGCGCGATGATCCGGTCGGCCGGACGGTCCGGGAAGCGCAGGAAGTACGAGTCCGGGTTGACCGTCCGCCCCTCGCCGTGCAGCCGGTAGGCGGCCTCGACGGTGGCGATGACGTCCTGCTCGTGGCCGTGGAGGGCCTCGTGCACCTGGGCGCCGGAGACCACGGAGAAGGTCGGCGCGGCGGCGGTCGGTGCACCTGGGGTGGCGGTGTCTGCCGTGGTGGCACTGGTCATGGGAACACTGCTCCTGGTCGGGCGAGGGCGGGCGGGGAGGTTCAGCCGATCCGGGCGAGGCCCTTGGCATTGCGGCGGGCGAGGCCGCGGGAGACCAGCAGCGGGTCCCAGCCCGGGCCTCGGTCGGGCAGCCGGGCGGGGTCGCCGAGCACCGTTCCGGCGACCACCTCGTTCAGCAGCGGGCGGCCGAGGATCTGCCCGGCGGCGACCGTGCCGCCGCCGGCGACGGCGGCCAGGCCGCTGCCGTAGCGGGTGCTCTGGCCGACCACGAAGAGGCCCTCGACGTCGGTGCGCACGTCGGGCCGCTGGTTGAGGCTGCCCCAGCTGGCCATGCCGTACGGGGTGCCGCCGGAGCTGAGGACGTAGCGCTCGTGGCTGAGCGGGGTCGCGGTCTCCAGGTGGGTCACACGGTCCCGGAAGGGGCCGATCACCTTCTCGGCGGCGGTCACCATCAGCTCGGTGAACTGCTGCTTGCGGGCCTGGTAGGCGGCGTCGCGACGGTAGCGAGCGCCGTCCGCCGGGCCGCCCCGGACGCCCCAGAATCCGTGGCCGGGCGGGCTGAGGGTGAGCACCTGGAAGTTGGTGTGGCCGGGCGGGCAGACCGCGGCCGCGCCCGGGTCCTTCTGGGAGGCGAAGGAGAACATCAGCTGCGGCAGCTCGCTCACGGTGCCGTGGCGCTCGCACTCCTCGAGCATCGCGGCGTGCGCGGCCTCCATGTCGTCGCTGCCGTGCCACCAGATGTTGGCGTTGGGCAGGCCGGACAGCTCGGTGTCGAGCGCGACGTACACCGCGACCATGGCGCCGCGCATGGTGGCCTCGCGGGTGCGGGCGACCAGGTCGGCGGGGAAGGCCCGCTCGCCGCCGCACAGGTCGAGCACGGTGCGGCGGTAGTCGGCGTTGGAGATCACCAGGGGGGCGGATATCCGGGTGCCGTCGGCGAGTTCGACGCCGGTGGCGCGGCCCTGGTCGATCAGGATCCGGCGCACCTCGCACCGGGTGCGCAGTTCGCCGCCGTGGGCTTCCAGGGCCTCGACGAAGGCCGCCACCAGGACCTGTCCGCCGCCCTCCGGGTAGTACGCCCCGCGCAGGTAGTGGTCGAGCATGGCGGCGTGGTCGGCGAAGGGGATGCCGTCCGGCATGGTGCCGTAGTTGCCGGCCTGGGCGGCGAGCAGGGTGCGGCCCTTGGGGGAGAGGCGGCAGTGGTCCAGGGCGTCGGCGAGGGTGCGGGCCCGGCGGGCCCAGCGCATGGTCTCCGGGGACTCGCGGAACAGCTCGACCATGGACCGGCCGAGCAGGGCCTCCCGGGTGGCGACGGCCACCGTCTCGGCGAGGTGGACGAAGCGGTCGATCCCCTCGGTCTCCTCGGGCAGCGCGGCGCGGAGCCGGTCGCGGTAGGCCGGCCAGCCGGCCGGCACGTCCAGGGTGGCGGTGGGGGTGATGATCCGGTCGAAGCCCTGCTCGTTGTCCATCGGGCGGAAGACCACCCGGTCGCGGACGCCGAGTCCGGACAGGACGGCCGGGAGCATGCCGTCCGGGCCGCAGTCGCCGACGTAGTGGGTGCCGACGTCGAACTCGTACTTGCGCCGGCGGCGGAAGACGTGGGCGTTGCCGCCGGCCACGTCGTGTTGTTCGAGCACCAGCACGCTGCGCCCGTCGGCGGCCAGGTAGGCCGCGGCGGACAGTCCGCCGAGGCCGCTGCCGACCACGATCGCGTCGTAGCGGTCTCTGCCGCCTCCGGCCGTCGGACCCTGCGCTTGCGGCATGTGCGCCCCCACTCGTCGGACCATCAGAACGTGCCGCCGCCGTGGATCTCGAAGACCGACCCGCTGATGTAGGCCGCCCGGTCGGACAGCAGGAAGGAGACCAGATCGGCCACCTCCTCCGGCTTGCCGACCCGGCCGAGCGCGACGCTCCCCAGCATCCGCGCCAGCGCGGCCTCGGACATGTCGCCGACCATGTCGGTGGCGATCAGGCCCGGGGCGACCACGTTGGCGCGTACACCGCGCGGGCCGCACTCCTTGGCCAGGGACTTGGTGAAGCCGATGATCCCGGCCTTCGAGGCGGCGTAGTTGGCCTGGCCGACGTTACCGTAAATGCCCGACACCGACGACAGGTTGACGATCGCTCCGCTGCGGCGCTTGCTCATCGCGAAGGCCGCCGCGCGGCACACGTGGTAGACCCCGTCGAGGTTGGTGCGCAGCACCTGGTCCCAGTCGGTCTCGGGCATCAGGATCACCGGGCGGTCCCTGGTGATCCCGGCCGAGGTGACCGCGGCGTCCACCGGGCCGAGTTCGCGCTCGGTGCGGGCGAACCAGTCGCGGACCTGGGCGGAGTCGGCGACGTCGCACTGGGTCGCGGTGATCCGGGTGCCGGACTCCCCGGCCTCCTTGACCAGGCGCTCGGCGGCCTCGGCGTTGGAGCGGTAGCAGAAGGCGACGTCGTAGCCGTCCCGGGCGAGGCGCAGCACGACGGCCCGGCCGATGCCCCGGGAACCGCCGCTGACCAGGGCGATCATGCCGGCACTCCGTTCGTGGTGGTGGCGGTGGCGGTGGTGGTGGCGGCGGGGCTCAGCAGACGCAGCACCGCGCAGCCCACCGCGCCGTCCCGGTCGACGGCGGTGACCAGGGCGATCCGGCCCGCCGCGGCCGGCTCGGCCTCGGCGGCGCCGAGCAGCGCCTGGATCTGGAAGGTGGCGGCGGCCGCGCTGGTGTCACCGAGCAGGGCCATGGACGGGACGGCGGTGAGCGCCTCGGCCGGCAAC
>NZ_MECK01000558.1 GCF_014596465.1 Streptomyces sp. CBMA123
GGGGCCGGCGGTGGCGCCGCTCGCGGCCAGGCCGAGGGCGGTGGCGGCGCCGGTGGCTAGGCCGGTGCGGAGCAGGTCGCGGCGGGCGGGGTTCGGTGGCTCGGCGGGGTGCTCGGGGCGGGCGGGCGGGGTGGGGTCGGCGGGCATCGGGGCCTCCGGGCTGGTGCGGGCGGGTTCGTCGGCACGCCTACCCCGGGGGGTGAACCGGGGGTGAGGCGGGGGTGAGGCGGGGCCCACCGGGGTGGGGCGGGCCGGTGAAAGGGGGGCCGGGCGGGGGCGGGGGCGAGTTGCGGGGAGTGACGATCGGTCGGTTCATAGTCATGTGGTCGGTTGGTATGACATTGGTATGACAAACGGCAATGGGTCGGTCGGGAGGCTGGTGTGGCACTGAGTCGGCGAACGCTGCTGGCGACGCTGGTGGCCGGGGGCGCGCTGGCGGGGTGCCGGGCGGGGCGGGGCGCGGAGGGGGGCGGGGCGGCGCTGGCGCCCGACGTTCCCTCAGGTCCGTCGGCTGCGCCGTCCGCGCCGTCCGCGCCGGCGGTCTCG
>NZ_MECK01000559.1 GCF_014596465.1 Streptomyces sp. CBMA123
CCGCCCGGTCGGGCGCCCCCGCGACCAGCACGTCCGCCTCGGCGGCGAGCAGCGGCTCGCCGGCCGGGGCCAGCAGCACCGGGTGGCCCTGCGGCGGGCGGACCAGGTTGAGCGGCCCGCGCACCCGCAGCACCGGGCCGGAGTGGTCGAGCACGTGGACGCGGTCCGGGTCGATGAACCGCCCGGTGTCCTTCTCGTGCACGAAGGCGCCGTCCTCCCAGGTGTCCCAGAGGTCGCGCAGCAGCGGCGGGAACTCCGCGGCCCGGGCCTCCCGGCCGTCCGCTGGGTCGACACCGTCCCGGCGGTGGTTGGCGTCCGCCTCCGGGTCGGGGCCGGTCACCACCCGCCAGCCGGCCCGGCCGCCGCTGATGTGGTCCAGCGAGGCGACCATCCGGGCCAGGTTGTACGGCTCGCAGTAGGCCGGCGCGGCGTCCATCACCAGGCCGATCCGCCGGGTGCACACCGCGAGCATCGACGCGGCGACGATCGCGGCCGGCGGGGCGGGGCGGCCGGGCCGGGCGGCCGGGCGGTCGCCGA
>NZ_MECK01000560.1 GCF_014596465.1 Streptomyces sp. CBMA123
GGCCACCGTGGCCGCCTGCGACGCCGCCGACCAGGCCGCGCTCGCCGCGCTGCTGGCGACCGTCCCCGCCGACCGGCCGCTGACCGCCGTCGTGCACGCGGCCGGGGTGCTGGACGACGGCCTGCTCGCCGCGCTGAGTCCCGAGCGGCTGGCCGCGGTGCTGCGCCCCAAAGTGGACGCCGCCTGGCACCTGCACGAGCTGACGCTCCCGTACCGGCCGTCCGCCTTCGTGCTGTTCTCCTCGGTCGCCGGGATCGTCGGCGGACCGGGCCAGGCCAACTACGCCGCCGCCAACACCTTCCTGGACGCCCTCGCGGAGCACCGGGCCGGACTCGGCCTGCCCGCGACCTCGATCGCCTGGGGCCTGTGGCAGGGCGAGGGCGGCATGGCCGGGCACCTGGGCGAGGCGGACCTGCGGCGGATCGCCCGCAGCGGGCTGCGCCCGGTCACCGCCGCCGACGGACCGGCGCTGCTGGACGCGGCGCTGGCCGGCCTGCGGCCCGCCGTACTGGCCGCCCCGCTGGACCTCGCC
>NZ_MECK01000561.1 GCF_014596465.1 Streptomyces sp. CBMA123
CTCGCCCGCGACCGGCTCGCCCGCACCCGGCGGCCGGGTCGGTGGCCAGCCGGGTGCGGGCGAGCCGGTCGCGGGCGAGGGCCTGGCGGCCGTGGAGTTCGGGGTCGTCCAGCGGTTCCCAGCGGGCGAGGGCGCCGGCCGGGTCGTCGGTGCGGGCGAGGGCCAGGCCGTGGTGGTAGGCGGCGATCCGGCTCCAGCGGGAGCCGGGCTGGTCGTCCGCCTCGGCGCGCAGGATCGGTTCGGCCTCGGCGGCCTGTCCGGCGGCGGTCAGGGCGGCGCCGAGCCGGACCCGGGCGGGGCGCCAGTCGGGGGCCTGGCCGAGGCCGGCCCGGTAGTCGGCGGCGGCCTCGGCGTGCCGTTCGGCGCGTTCGTGGACCAAGGCGAGGCCGAACCGGGCGGGGGCGAAGGCGGGTTGGACGGTCAGGGCGGCGGTGAACTGCTCGCGGGCCTGGTCGTCGGCGCCGAGCAGCAGGGCGAGCCGGCCGAGGGCGTAGCGGG
>NZ_MECK01000562.1 GCF_014596465.1 Streptomyces sp. CBMA123
GTGGGCGGACGGACTGGTCGACGGGGTGACCCTCCGGGCCGCGGCCGACCGGGCCGCGCTCGCCGCGCAGCTGCGGGACGCAGGGGAGTTCGCCGGAGTCCTGTCCCTCCTCGCCCTCGGCGACGAGCCGCTCGCGGCCACCGTCACCGCCGTCCAGGCCCTCGGCGACGCCGGGCTGGAAGCACCGCTGTGGTGCCTCACCCGCGGCGCCGTCGCCACCGGCCGCTCCGACCGGCCCGCCGACCCCCGGCAGGCCGCCGTCTGGGGCCTCGGCCGCTCCGCCGCCCTCGAACTGCCCACCCGCTGGGGCGGGTTGATCGACCTGCCGGAGCAACTCGACGACGCCGCGCTGCGCCGCCTGGCCGCCGCGCTCGCCCGCACCGACGGCGAGGACCAGCTCGCCGTCCGCGCCTCCGGCACCTTCGCCCGGCGCCTCGTGCGCCACCCGCTGGGTCACCTGCCGGCTCACTCGCCGGGCGAGCGCCCGGCCGCCCGGC
>NZ_MECK01000563.1 GCF_014596465.1 Streptomyces sp. CBMA123
CCCTCCCCACCCCCCCTCCTTCCCACCCCACCCCACCCAGCAGTTCGCCCGGCCGCGCTTCGAGGCCAGCCAGATCGACCCGCGTGACCCGCTGGGCCTCGGCCTGGTGGAGCCGGTGCTGCCGAGCGTGCCGAACCCGGCCCAGCCGCAGCCGGCCCCGCAGCAGCAGCCCCAGCCGCAGCCGCAGCGTCAGGAGCCGATGGCGCTGCCGACCGGCCCGTCCGACGCCACCGGCGAGCAGCCCTGGTACCCGCAGCCGCAGGACCAGCAGCAGACCCGGCCCCCGGCGTACCAGCCGCGCCGGCCCGGCACCGCCGCACCGGAGTTCCAGGAGCCGGGCCGTCCGCAGCGGGCCCCGCGGCAGCAGCCCCGGCAGGCCCCGCAGGCCCAGGCACCGCACCGGCTGGGGGCCGTGGGGGGGGGGGGGGGGGGGGCGGGGGGAGGGGAGGGGGGCGGGGGGGGGAGGGGGGGGGGGGGGGGGGTGGGGGGGGG
>NZ_MECK01000564.1 GCF_014596465.1 Streptomyces sp. CBMA123
AGGACCGGCGCGGTCAAGGGCTCCTGGGTCCGGAACACCGCCCAGGGGCCGTCCGCCCCTGAGCAGTTGGCCGCCGTCACGCTCGGCGAGACCGAACCGCCCACCACCCTCGCGCTCGCCCCCGACACCCCCCGGCTGCGGCACACCGTGCTCGACCCCGGCCCCGACACCCTCCCGTACGCGGTCCTGCGCGCCGACCCGCAGTCCGGCCCGCTCACCGACGAGCCCGGCCCCGAACTCGTCGCCGCCGCCCGCGCCGAGGCCCGCTTCGACGCCGGCGGCACCGACCACCTCACCGGCTACGGCGCCCGCCAGGTCCTGGACGGCCACCCGGCCCGGCTCGCCGACCTCATCCGGGCCGGCCGGCCGCGCGAACTCCTGCCCCCGGTCGCCGCCCTGGCCGGCGTCGACCGGGCCGCCGCGGGCGTGCTGGCCGGTGCGCTGCGCACCCCGCTCACCGTGGTCCGGGCCGCCCACCGGCTCTCCCGGG
>NZ_MECK01000565.1 GCF_014596465.1 Streptomyces sp. CBMA123
CGGGGCCTCGCGCCGCCGGCAGCAGGCCCGTCGGCGCGGTGGACCGGTCGCCGCGCTCGCCGCGGTCGGACTGCCGCTGCTCGGCGGGATCGCCGACGAGCTGGGCGGCCCCGGGGTCGGCATCCTGTTCGCGGTCGGCGCGGTGCTCGGCACCGGCGTCGCTGCGCTGCTGTGCGGCCGGACCGGCCGCTGGTGGGTGGTGACCGCCGCTCCTGTGGTGGTGCTGCTCACGGCCTCGGGCGTCGAGTACCTGGCCAACCCCGACAAGTACCAGGGCAAGGGCCTGGGTACCGGCGCGGTGCGCTGGGTGGTCGGGGCGTTCCCCGTGATGGCGGTGGCGGTGGCCGTCGCGCTGCTGGTCATCGTGGTGCGGACGGTGCTCGACCGCCGTAGGCCCGCCCGGTCGGGTGCCCCGAACGGAAGGGGCCGCCGTGGCTGAGCGGACCGACCGCCCCGCCGAGCGGGGCCATCGACCGGCCGAGCGT
>NZ_MECK01000566.1 GCF_014596465.1 Streptomyces sp. CBMA123
CCGCGGCCTCCGCCTCCGCCGAGGCGGAGGCGGAGGCCGCGGCCCTCGGGCTGCGCGTCGACGGCCGCGTCCTGGCCGTCCCCGGGGTGGTGCCGAACGGCGCCGACGGGCTGGTCGAGCGCGCGCCGAACCTCGGCTGGCACACCGTCAGGCTCGCCGACCACTGGCCCGACCCGGACACCGTGCCCGAGCCGGAGAACGAGGCCAACCTCGGGGCGCTGGCGGAGTACTGGAACGCCGAGCAGCCGGTGGAGACCTTCGTGCACGTCTCCGCCGAGACCGGGATCGGCGCCGCCCTGGTCATCGACGGGCGGCTGTTCCGGGGCGCCCGCGGCTTCGCCGGCGAACTCGGCCACCTCCCCGT
Source organism: Streptomyces sp. CBMA123 (assembly GCF_014596465.1). Classification (GTDB taxonomy): domain Bacteria; phylum Actinomycetota; class Actinomycetes; order Streptomycetales; family Streptomycetaceae; genus Kitasatospora. The sequence goes on from NZ_MECK01000566.1 coordinate 365, forward strand.
CCACCCGGACGGCCCCGGCTGCGCCTGCGGCGCCCGCGGCTGCCTGGAGCAGTACGCGGGCGATGCGGCCGAGCTGCGCGAGGCCGGCCTCGCGCAGCACGGCCCGGGCGATCCGG
>NZ_MECK01000567.1 GCF_014596465.1 Streptomyces sp. CBMA123
GCGGGCAGCGCCGCCGGGGCGGGTGCGGGGCTGATCGCCCGGCGGGACGGGTCCGGCGGCTGCCAGAGCGGTACGGTCGCGGGCCGGACGGCGCGGTCCTGCGTGCTCCGGTCCTGGGCGCCCCGGTCCGTCGGGGCGGTGGCCCCGCGCCCACGGGTGAAGCCGCGCTGGAACGAGGCGAAGGTGGCCCTGGCCTCCTCCGGCGACCGTTCCCGGGCCTCCTGGGCCGCGGCAGCCTCCCCGCCCTCAGCGCTCTCCGCGCCGCCGGTGCCCACCGCCGACCGTCCGGTATGACCCTCGGCCCCGGTCTCCCCGCGAAGTCGCTCCCTGGCCTGCTCCTTGAGCTGCGGCGCGAGGTTCGCCTGCCGGACCCGCCGGGGCAGACCGCCGGGCGTCCGGGGCGCCGCGTCCACGGGAGCGACCGCCACCGGCGCGACGTCCACCGGCGCGACATCCGCCGGAGCCGGGACCGCGGCGAC
>NZ_MECK01000568.1 GCF_014596465.1 Streptomyces sp. CBMA123
TCATGCGGGAGGGCCGCACCGGTTCGGTACGGCCCACCCATCACCCCGATCGTCAGATGGGGTTACTGGCTGTTGATCGTCCAGCGCGGGCCGGACGGGGTGTCCTCGATCACCAGCCCGGCCAGGCGGGGCAGGGGGGGGGGGGGGGGGGGGGGGGGGGGGGGGGGGGGGGGGGGGGGGGGGGGGCGGGGGGGGGGGGGGGGGGGTGGGTGGGGGGTGGGGGGAATTCGCCGGTGGCGAATTCGTGGGCGCGTGCGGGTGGTTGTGGGCGGGCGTCGGCGTCGCTGCGCTCCGCCTTATCGATGGCATTGTTCCGGGCCTACGGCCCGTCAAACTGTCGACATTCTGGCTTTCTTGGGCTGGCCTTTTTCACGGCCCTACGGGCCGGTTCGCTGGCAGCCTTTCCCGGGCTGCGCCCGGGGGTGAGCGTTGACGATGTGACGCGAAATTCGGGTAGCAGCCCCTTCCCCCGATCGGGCGGGGGTGCCGGCCCGGGCCTGCGGCCCCGGGCGTTGACGATGTGTCGTGGACTTCGGGTATCAGTCACAACCTCACCCCTGGCCCCCTTCCCCGGTCCCGGCCGATGGCCGGTCCGCCGCCTGGTTGCTGGGCTGTCGGCCCATCCACCGCCCTCGGAGCGGGGCCTGCGGCCCTCGGGGTGCCACCTCTGGGCCGCCGGTCCGGCTCGGTCCTCTCCGGCCCCCGTGGCGGGCCCTCACGGGCGCCCCGTGCGCCGGACCCTGACGGCACCTCAACCGCAGAATCCCGACGAGCATCCGAAGGGTTTCCGGCGGCGTTTCCCAGAGCTCCTTACAGCTCTATCCTACCGACCTTCGAACGGGCCCGAGACGCGAACAGACAACCTCGCGTCCATCGTCCATCAAGGCTATATCCGGCCGCACCCAAAGCGGGAATACGAATTCCCCTCCACTCTCTTTCAGGCGGAAATAAGAAAGCCCCGCGAGGCGCAGCGACCAGAAAACAAATTCAGGCGCTCCGAAAAGGGGCCTACGGCCCTCGCCGTCGACACCACAACCGCCAATCCAGGCGCCCAGGAAATACCGCCAGGCGGCACCGGGATAATTCCCGGAGCATCACCACCAAACCGAACACCGGGCAGGACGGTACAGGACAACGGCCAGGACGGCGGCCAGGCCGGACCGGAGACGGCCGGGCAACCCAGGGGCCGGGACGGCGGCCCGGACGGCGATCGAGGACTGCGGCCAGGGCGCAGCAGCGGGGCGCGGCATCGGACGGCGCGGGCGGGCAGCGCGGGGCGGGGAGGCGCCGAGGCCGGCGGACCGGCGCGACCGGGGCGCAGCGACGAGCACGAGGCTGGCCGGCCGGGCGGGGGCGCGGCTGGCGGGCAGACCAGCCACCGGGGCCACCATCCGAGGCGCAGAACTGCGCCTCGCGCAGGGTGCGGCCTGGCGGCCGCGAACCGGCCGGTACGGCCTGCGGTCGAATCCGGTGCCCGCGGGCTCGCAGATCTCAGTAGCTGTAGCCCTCCTTGCAGAAGCTGGCGGTGACCTTGTGCGGCTTGAAGTCCGGAAGGACCGAGTGAAGGTTGGATACCTCCGGCGCGATGAGCAGCAGGTCGATGACGAGCGCGGTGATCAGCAGCGGCTTGAGAGGCCGTGCCGTGGTGTTCCGACCCCGCGCCGCGGCCCACAGCAGCATGGCGAGGAAGAGCGCGGCGAGTATGCCGATGGCGGGGCCGGCCCATGCGGCAACCTGTGCGGACACGGGTATCGCGGGGGTGGGAACGCACATCAGTCCGCCGACGTAGTGGCCATGGGCCCAGAACGCGTAGACGGTGCAGGCCAGTCCAAGCGGGACGGCCAGGGCCGCCATGGTGGTGAGCCGCGGCCACCGCGCGATCGAGGATGAGCGAGCCGGGACGGTATTGGAGCTGTAAGCCATCTGACCAGGGCCAATCGGGATCGGGTTGCTTGTGCCCCCAACCTAGACTCTCGGCCACGGCCACGATCTTCTCCGGCGAGCCGGGAGCCGACATACCGTCTCTTCGCCGAGACAGTCGTCGTCCGCGGCCCCAACTCCCGCCCCTGTCATCCCAACTGACACAACCCCTAGCAGACCGCAGGTGTCGGCGTGCATGGGTACCCGTGCACGCCGACAGCAGGCCACCCCGGCGGCAGACACCAGGCGCGGGCACAGCACGCCCCCGCCGGGCCCGGCGGCCCGGACGGCAGCACGACAACGGCGGGAACAGGACGAGGACCTGGCGGACCCGGACGGCGACCCGCGCCCCGGCCTCCACACCGGCCCTTACCCCGGCCATTCCGGACCGAATTCAGAACACCAAAGCCAGTCACATCACAAAAACAACCGAACGGAATTCCCGCCCGAATACAAGCCCCCCGACAGTCGAACGGGAAACCGACACCACCTAACCACCTGTCCACGGCAGCCTCCCCGGCCGCCCCAACACGCAACGTAATCACCAGCAGAGGCTCCCAGCACATCCACTCTAGAGGGCATTGCGGTCTAGACAACTTCGCGCCATCGTGGCGCTTTGCCCAGTTTTAAGCCGCTTCGCTCCGTGATCACGAACACAGGTCACAGCTCACGACGGCATGGTGGTCGTCACCGGTGAGGGTGTGCGGGCCCGGCGCGGGCCAGAACGACGGTGCGCAGCAAGGGGGCCTGGCGGCCCCGGCGCAGGGGAACATGTGGTCTAGACAAATATTGGTTGTAGCGGCCATTTGCCCCATTTCAAGCGGTTCAGCCCTCAAGCCGCACAGTGCAGGTCACATGCCACCGCGCAGCATCCCACCGCTGCCTTATCCGCTCCCAGTTCATCTGACCAACGCTCAACACGACTGACCAACACCAGGTCAGAGCACCGGCAGCGCCGCCACCACACGAGGAACCCCACGGACAGGCACCGATCACCTACCTGATAACACCAGCTCAGACGCACCACGCCTGGTCACAATCAATGAGCGCGGACACACGTCGGGCACTCCAGCCGGTCCGGCCGGGCCTTCTCGGTCAGCTCCAGCTTCGAGCCCTCCTTCCCCCCCGATCGAGCCCCGGCACGTCCAGCACGGGCGCAGCGCGGCGTTGGCCGTGCGGGCGGCCTCCAGCTGTTCTTCGGCCTCCCGTTCCAGCCGCTCGGTGTGTTCCTGGTGGCAAGTCCAACAGCGGCCGCCGGGCCGACGGGTCCACTGCTCGTTGCCGTGGTTGCCGTACTGCCAGGTGCTCTCCTCCTTCGGGACGTTGCCGCAGTCGGCGCAGGCCAACTCAGTGCTGCGCCCCGGAGGCTCCCCGGGCCAGCACACCCCGAACGACCAACCCGGGCACAACCAGCAGCCCGACGGCGAGTAGGCACGCCTGAAACGGGCTCAACCCGCTCCACACCAGCCCACCCGCCACCCCGGCATCAACAACCCCCGCCAACCAGCGGTAAGGCACAAGCACGCCACCAGCCGGCGTCTGCGAACGCCGCGAGCGATGCGCCAGCCCACCCGCACGACTACGGTCCTCTGCCACCACGAACCCCTTCCTGGACAGGCCACCAGACACCAGCAGAACCAACGCCTGGTGGAAGATGGACAGAGCCTAGAACGGTCGTTTAGCGCTGCCCGCCACTCCCGGACAGGCCTCGGCGGGCGGTACTAAACGACCAGTTCGTCCAGGTACGCGGCCGTGTTACACACGGTATTTTTCTGCACTCGTGTGTAGTTGTCCGGCATGAAAGCGGGGCCTACCGAAATCCGGACTCTCCGCCGTACCTCACCTGTCCAACCATGACGGGATTTCGTCACCCAGGTCATGCCCTCCGATTCTTCGTCAGGTAGAGCTTCGCGTGCAGCACCCGCTCCTCCCACGACGGATCGTCCGGGGCCCAAAGCAGGGCGACCAGCAGCCTCCGGAATGCTCGGACCTCTATGTCCCCGTTTGGTCTAGCCTTTCTGCATGGATGCCGACTCGCCCGCGCCAACGATGGAACACCTCAGCGAAGCGACTCGCCTGATCCTCTCGGAGATCGACGCAGCCTTTAGCACCAGGCGCTGGCAGTTGCTGGATACGGGTACCGAGCGAGTCCAGTGGCTCGCCTACAACGCTGCTGCACTACGGCACTGCGCCCAGTTGCTGCGCGAGATCGAGGCGGCGGTCCAATCCGGCCAGGAACTGGCGGTCCGGCTTCTCGGCCGCGCCCACATGGAGGCGTGGCTCGTCTGCCTGTACATCCACTTCGGCGGCTACCCGGCGGTTCGTCGTCTGGCACAGGCCGCCCGGCACGGCCTCGAAGGGATCGATCAAGAGGCCAAGGACTTCGACGAGTGGCTGGCCACGGCCAAGAAGGCTGCACGGAAGAGAGTGCGCAAGGTCGAGCGGGCCAACTCCGGGATCGCCAAGCGAAACGAGAGCGCCCCCGACAAGCCACCGACGCCGCCGCACGCGATACCGCACGTCCCGCAGCTCACCCCGACAGGGCTCGACCTCGACGCCGTGATCGCTAGCTTCGGCGAGCTGGAGGCACAGGGGCTACCGGTCTCAGAGATCATCGACTCCCTGAGTAAATGGGCGCCCCAGATGGGGTTTGGCAAGGAGAACTTCCGTCCGCTCTACCTCATCTACCGCGTGATGTCGGTCAGCGGCACACACACCACGAAGTCGCTGCTCGACACCTACTTCCTGCCGTTCAAGCCGGGCGGCTTCATCAAAGTCTCCTCCGCCCCCGCCAACGGCTCGATGATCGAGACCACCTTCGTTACTGCGGTGTACTCCACCGCCTATGCCGCCACCAACGTGCTCGCCGCAAGGGATTGCCCCAGGCCGGTCTGCGACACGATCGAAGAGTGGCTCAGGCCTGACCCTTCCGGTCGCTCCGCCTGGGCACCTGGCGGCTGATCAGCACCGGATTGCAACGCGGCCAGCTGGTGACTTCCGGCTGGCCGCGCTCAGAAGTGGCAGGGCCTGGGGCCCCGACGGCCCGTCAGTTATCTGGTGGTCCGGCCCGTTCTCGCTGGCCAGGGCCTTGGAGAGCAGTAAGTCAAGTAAGGCACGTCACCCGGGCACCCCAAGGGGTGTTGTCGTCGTGGGTGCCCGCATGCAGCGGGCACCCACGACGAGGTCTCACCTGCCGATGGCCCCTGAACGACCTCCTAGCGAAGTCGGAGAGCCGCGGCCCCGCTGTGGGTGACCGACATGATTCGGCGGCGGGACGATAGCGCTTACGGCAGCTGGCCCAGGAACCAGGTGGACAGCTCCTCGGTGACCAGGGTGTGCATCTCGCTCTGCGAGGCGAACTTGACGGCGAAAAAGGGCGACCTGTCCAGGTCCTCGTCCTTGATCGGGGTGTAGAGGTCGTCGTGGGTGGCCGGCTCCCGCGCGGCGATGGCGCTGACGGCGGGGACGAAGCAGTGCTCGCGGATCGGGTTGGTGACGCCGAAGCCCAGCAGGGGCGGGAGCTCGTTCAGCTTGTCGGCGAGGATGCCGAAGCCGGCCAGGGTGCCGCCGGGCGCTCCGTCGATGTCGGGCAGTCCGCTGGTGAGGACCTCCCGGTTGGGGGCGGTGAGGACCCGGAGGTTGGCGACGACCTGGCTCTCGCCCTCGGACTGGGTGCGCAGCTTCGTGCCGGAGATGGTGGCTCCCTTGCCGGTGAGGGCGTCGGCTCCGGGGCGGATGCCGTTGCCGACGCCGGTGTCCGGGCCGTTGGCGAGGGCGATCAGCCGCAGCTCCCTCGCACGGGGCCAGTTCCCGACCGCCTCCAGCGCGCGCAGGAACGCGATGCGCCGCTCGCTGGGGGCGGGCTTGTCGTCCCAGTTCGCGATGTGCTGCGAGAGCAGCTCCTGGGCCGCCGGGCTGTTGATCTGGTCCGAGAAGGCCGGGTTGATCTTCTTGATGTAGTGCGCGAACGCCTGCAGCGCGATGGGGATCCAGGCGCCGGTGTGCGGGCTGTCCCAGGAGAAGTACAGCTGCGTCTGGTGCTGCTCGCCGGTGGTCTCCATCTTGGCGAGGGCGTAGCGGGTGACCAGGCCGCCCATGCTGAAGCCGCCGACGGCCAGCGGGTGCTCGCCGTCGCGGCGGTTGTTCGCCTCGGTGACGGCGGCCACCACCGTCTCGGCGTTCTGCAGGATCGGGGCGCTGCGCTCGTGGTAGCCGATGAGGACGACGTCGCGGCCCCGGCGGCGGATCTCGCTCAACAGCGGGTACGGGCCGTGCTCCAGGAGTTCCCATGTGAGGTTGATGTCGGTGGGGCCGGAGCTGAAGCCGTCCGCGATCAGGACCGGGCGGGTGAGCTTGCTGTTGCCCTCGCCGTAGTAGACCCGGGCGGTGCCGTGGGGGAGTTCCCAGGTGGCGTCGGGCGTGGGCGCGGTGCGGTCGGTCGTGCGCGGCCCGGGGGCCAGGATGATCGGGGCGCCGGACGTGAACGCGTCGGCGGCCTGCTTTTCGGTGGTGCTCATGGCATTCCCTCCGGGGGCGGAGGGCGGATGCCCTCCGGGTCGGATGCCGGGGCGCGGGACGTCGCGTCCGCCTCGGCAAGGCAATACCGCTATCTTACTTTCTGTAGCCACTCAAGTTCGTACAGCGACGGCATCTCGGCGGCCGCGCGCCCTGCCGAACCGGAAGCGAACCTCGAAGCTCACTCCCAGCGGCACCCCCGGCCCCGACGCCTGACCTGCGTGCCGCGCTTGCCTGACGAGCCCCCAGACATCGTCAGAACTGGCTGCGGCGCGCCCTGGGACGGGCGGGCGGGGCCTGCTCGGTGCCGCGCAGCGCGAAGGCTGCGGCGCGGGTGCGCTCCAGCCAGCTCGTGACCTGGCGCAGCGTGGCGGGGTCGAGGTGCTGGGTGAGGTCGCGGACGGCCTGGTGGTCGTCGTCGGTCAGCGTGTAGAGGCCGGCGCGGTCGAGGGCGGTGTAGAGCGGCTGGGCAGTGGGGCCGGCGAGGCGGCGGTGGGCGGCGTCGGTGCTCTGGCGAGCCTGGCGGGCAGCCTCGCGGGCGCATTCGGCGACGTCCTGCTGGTGGCGCTCACGGCGCAGCGCGTGCTGGAGGGCGGTGTCGTGGTCGGGGTCGTAGCGCTCGGCCCGGGTTTCGGCGGTGTGGTCGTGGACGCGCTGCCACTCGGCGCAGGTGTCGGCCGCGGTGGCGTAGGCGGCTTCGTCTCCGGCGTCGGCGTGGCGGTCGGCGGCGCGCTCGTCGTCCCGGGCCCGGTGCAGGGCCTGCTGGATGTTCTCCAGGGTCATCCCGGCCGCTTGGCGGCGGACCCGGCTGCGGACGGCGTCGAGCAGCCCGTGCTCCTGGTCGTCGGGCTCGTCCTCGCCGTCCTCGGCGAACGGGTCGTAGTGGTCGGCGTTGGCGGGGTGCTGGGCGAGGGCGGCGTGCAGCGTCGCGCCGGCCTCCCACGCCTCGGCGTGCACGACGAGCTCCGGCACGGCGAGGCCCTGGCTGGCGCTGCGGACGATCCGGCCCTCGACCAGGGCCACCCAGCCGTCCAGGCCGTCCACGTCCTTCTCCACCCAGCCGCGGGCCAGGCTGGCGCCGTGGTGAAGGGTGCGGATGCCGTCATGCCGGGTCCAGCGCAGCCACATCGTGCCGCGCGATGGGGGCGGCTAGGACCAGGGGGAGGGCGGTGGGTCGTGTTGCGCAGCGGTCGTCCCTGAAGGCCCGCCGCACCCCGGCTACGGGCTGGCAGCCAGTGCATCGTATACATATTTTGCTATGTCCAGGCCGCGCGGTCTCGCCTCCGAGGGCGAGGGGGCGGACGGACCCGAGGTTTCTATGAGTATCTCGTAGCACACCTGCACGAGCAGGTTGTCGATGCGGAACATCACGTGGGCGTACCCGTAGTCTTTGCCTGTCGGGTTGGACAGACACAGATCGTCGGCGAAGTCATGGAGCCGCACGGCGCTCCCGTAGAAGGTGCCTGTGCGCTCCTTTTCGTAGGCCGCTGATCCGTAGGTGCCGGACGAGAATCGGAACATGGAAACGTCGACGTCGGCGCCCCACGGATGGTCGGCCCAGTAGCCCTGCGTGGCCCACCGGCAGCCGTGCGACTCTGAGATGCCGGTGAAGAGATCAGCGCCGGGCGACTTGTCAGTTTCCGTCCCGGTGTCCATATCGGGAATGATCGTGCCGGATCGGCTGCCCACTGCGCCGCAGATATCGGGGATCCTGTGGTAGCGCACAGTGACCGTCGGTGTTGGTGTTGGTGTTGGTGTTGGTGTTGGTGTTGGTGTCGGTGTCGGTGTCGGTGTCGCACTGGGAATTTCAGAAAGTGTGGCCGGGGAGCTCGCTGCGCCCAGCTGCTGCCCAGCGGATCCGCGGTCCCGGGAGAGCGCGTAGGGGAATGCGGCGACGGCCGCGAGCAGGAGGGGAGCCACCACTGCCACCACGGTTCTGCGCCTGGAGAGCCAGCTGGCCGGTGGGTCAGGCACCTCGGTGGGTAAGGCTCTTGTCTGCGGTGGATTATGAGGTGGTGTGATCTCGGTCGTGGCAGTTCCGATGGGCGCTGCTCGTCTGGTCTTTATTTCGCGGCAGAGGTACGCCGCGATGGTCAGGACGAACACCGGGAGGTAGAGCCACGGATACGGGACCGGTGGACGGCCTTCCGCTATCCCGATCACGAACACCGGGATTTGTGTGACGACGGCAACTGCCACCATGCGCCCCGTCCCGCGCGTCAGACCGGTGGAGCGAGGCCTGAGTACCGCCGTGTAAATCCAGGCGACCGGAACGGCGAAGAGCCCGCCCACACCGAAAGCCGTGAGGAGGAACCACGCCCACACCACAATCGAGAGGACGGCCTGCCCCAGGATAATGAACCGTGCCGCGACGTCGTAGCGGTCCAGCGCGTGCGTCGATTCGGCGTCCGGCTTTGGTCGGGGGCTGTGCTCTCTGCGGGTGGGGGCCGGTGGCGGGAGCGGGGCCGTCGCCGCCGTGGACGGCTGGACGGCCGGCCGTTCCAGTGGCGCGAGGCCGCCGGCCGGCTCCGGCGTGCCCTCCAGGCGTCGTAGCGCCTGGGAGAGGTCAGTGGCACTCGCGTACCGCTGGTCGGGGTCCTTCTCCAGCAGCTTCAGCACCAGGTCGTCCCACGCGGTGGGGACACCCGTGGACACCGAGCTGGGTGCGGGCGGCTCCTGGGTGAGGTGTGCCGTGAGGTATCCCACGGCGTCGGGGGCCTGGAAGGGGAGCCGGCCGGTGATCATCTCGAAGAGGAGGCAGCCGAGAGCGTACAGGTCGCTGCGCGGTTCCGGGTAACCGCGTGCCTGCTCCGGCGCCATGTAGGGGGGCGTGCCCACGATGAAGCCGGTCTGGGTGAGCCGGTCCCCGGTCGCGTAGGGGTCGGCCGCCCTCGCGATGCCGAAGTCGAGGACCTTCACGGTGCCGGAAGGCGTGATGATGATGTTGGACGGTTTGATGTCCCGGTGCGTGACCCCGGCCGCGTGCGCCGCGGCGAGCGCGTCCGATATCAGCGCGCCCCACCGGGCCGCGTCCGCGAGGGCGACGGCACCTCGGCGCACCGTCGTGCCCAGGTCCTCGCCCGGGACGAGTTCCATCACCAGGATCGGGGCCCGTTCGGTGCCCGTGCCGGTCTCGCCGAGGTCGTGGATGGTGACGATGTTGGGATGCTGCAGTTGGGCGGTGATGCGCGCCTCGCGCAGGAATCTGGCGCGGGCCTCGTCGCCGCGGCTTCCGTCGCCCGCGAGCAGGGAGATCACCTTGACCGCGACGCTGCGGCCCAGCGTCTCGTCCAGGGCCTCCCACACCTGCCCCATGCCGCCCTCGCCGAGCTGCCGCACCAACCGGTAGCGGCCCCCGAGGAGCTGGTCCCGCATCATCGCACCCCGCCCGTTTCGAGCATTCGCCCCTCCTGGTGCACGTCGACTCCACTCGTTGGGAAGCGCCATCCGGCCCCGCGGGGGCCGGCCGTGCAGGTGTGAGGCCCCGGCAGCAGCGCGAAGCTGCGCGCGTCTCGCGGCATTTCGCCACGCGCGGGGTTCCGCTCCGCCGTCGAGCGCCGTCAGTGCGGTGCCGGTTTGTCCGTGCTCCGACTGCCCCCCTTGGCCTCGCATCATCCCGCACGGGCCAGGCCGACACGGAAGAACGGCGAAAGATCACTCATTTCCGCAGGTGGCGAGTGATCGTCATGAAATCTCGATGACAGGTGGTCCGGGCCCGGTGTTGCTGGCCGGCGGATGGTTCCAGGAAGGGGAGCATCCGCCGGAGCGCGGCCGCCAGCCGCGCACGGGACCCGGCCCCGGCCCGCTCCGCCTCGGCCTGCCCGGCAGCGCGGCGTTGGCCGTGCGGGCGGCCTCCAGTTGCTCTTCGACCTCCCGTTCCAGGCGCTCGGTGTGTTCCTGGTGGCAGGTCCAGCAGCGGCCGCCGGGTTGGCGGGTCCACTCCACCTGTCGTCCGTCGCGGCCGTAGTGCCAGGTGCTCTCCTTCTTCGGGACGTTGCCGCAGTCGGCGCAGGCGAGGGTGCGCATCCACTCTCGGTGCTCCTGGCGGGCCTTCTTCTCCCGGGCCTTCTGGCGCTGGTTGTAGGCGGCGCGGTTGTTCGGGCTCTCCAGGGCGTCGAGCCGGGAGTGCCGGCCGGGGCGGCCGTAGCGCCACCAGACGGGGCCGAGGGGGCCGTGCTCAGCCAGCAGCTGGTCGCCGAGGAGGTCGGGGACGGGAGCTACAGAGTCTTGAGTGAGGCCACCGCGAACTGGTGGATAAGGTCGAGCGCGAGCTGGCGGACCATCCGCATCCGCGCCTCGTTCGAGGAGACCGCGTCGGTCAAGGGGATCTCGCCGGTCACTGGGCAACCCGTTCAAGCACGATGCTGGCGGGGGCGGGTTCCGGTGTACTCGTCATGTAGTGCTGGTGGGTAAGGGCGAGGCGTCTAGCGGAGACTTGCCCAGGTGGGGGGACGTTTATGGTCGCGCGGATCTGCAGAACTCCGTCGGCCTGGCGGCGGTGAGCATGCAGGGCCACTACCGTCACCAGGTCCCGGATCGCGCCCTCCATTCGGCTCTGAGCCAGGTAGCGAATTCCTCCGACAGGAGGCGTGTGAGCCACGTTCAAGGCGCCGGCGAAGGCGCCGTCGTGGAAGAGCTCGAGATGCCCTTTGTCGCTCAAGCCGGCGTAGGGCGAGCTGCTGCTGACCACCGCACGTCGCAGACCGACCTTCGGTATTGCGGTGCCACCGTCGAAGGCTTGGCGCAGTTCGCCGTCGTCCTGGAGGAGTTGGATCGCGTCGAGCATGCTCGGCTCGGGAGCAGTCTGGTTGACAGCTTGTTCTGTGTCGGCGATCGAGGGCATTGAGCAGGCAGCGGTGACGGTGACCCAGATTTCGTGCTCCTTCCCCCAGAGGCGGTCGTCCAGTTCCTCCGCCAGCGCTGCCAGGTGCTCTTCTGCGGCGCGTCGGCGCCGGAACCGGCCCGCATACGCGGCCTCCAGGTCGCTTTCCCCCAGCCAGTCGGTGTCGCTGTCGCGGCGCCGGGGCAGCCCCCACGACTCCTTCGATTGCGGAACCAGGTGGGGAGCCTCGGGGCTTCGTGGCACGTCGACCACGATGAGGTGCCGGCCCGGCAGCGCGGTCAGGGGCATGCTGTAGACACGCAGCGCCGGGATGAACGGCCGAACCATGCCGGCCTTCCCTCGCAGGCTCTGGACATGCGGCTTCGGGTTCTCGATGCCGACCAGTTCGTCCGCGTGGTCGGCGCCGTCCTCGCCGACACCGAAGACGATGAGGCCGCCAGCGGTGTTGGCCATCGCGGCCACGTCCTTGGCGAACTCCTTCGCGTCCTTGATCTCGTCAACATCCCGCTTCCAGTCCAGGTCCTCGCTCTCGACGACGTTCGCGGCCACGGCGGCGACGATCATCTCCTCGGTGACAGAGCCAGCCGGGACGCCCAGAGCGCGGTGCAGCGATGTGTAGGTCACCTCCAACAGGTTAGCGGCCGACCCGGACACATCGCCCCGGCCCGTCGCGGGCCAGTCTCTTTCAGTGGCGGCCTGGGGCCAGGGTGGCCTCTACTGATCGGCGGCCGGCCCATGCTCTAGGACCGGCTGGCTGTACAGCCCCGCTACGGCTGGTAGCGGGATATCAGCACGGTGCCGGGGTCGCTGGATCGGGGGAAGTGCCCCGAACTCCCGTGCCCTCCCACAGGGTGGAGGGGTTGATGTTGCGCCATACGCCCGGACGGCGCCCCGGTCTACGTGATCCTGGACAACCTCTCCGCCCACAACGGCAAGAAGATCCTGCGCTGGGCGAAGAACAACAACGTCCACCTCTGCTTCACCCCCACCAACACCTCCTGGGCCAACCCGATCGAGGCGCACTTCGGACCACTGCGGCAGTTCACCCTCGCCAACTCGAACCACCCGAACCACACGGTCCAGACCCGGGCCTTGCACGCCTACCTGCGCTGGCGCAACGCCAACGCCCGCCACCCCGAACTCCTGACCGCCCAACGCCGCGAACGCGCCCGCATCCGCAGCGAGAAGGGCATCCGCTGGGGCGGACGACCAGCGAAAATCGCGTGACCCTACGAATGGCACCGGCGACACTGACGCCATGACCGGTTCCGCGCTGCCTCAACTGCTTCGACCGCGTGCCCTGAGGTCCGGAGATCTCGTTGTCATCGCCTCGCTGTCCGGTCCGCTGCCAGCCGCTTACGAGCCCAACGTCGAGCAGACGGTGGTTGTGCTCAAGCGGATGGGATTCCGCGTGCGTCGGGCTCCGCTACTCGAAGTAGGACGCCATCATTGGTGGAGCGCGGCCACGCCGGCGGAGATCGTCGGAGAGCTCAACTGCCTTCTGCGCGATCCCGAGGTGCGCGCAATCGTCGCAAGTGACGGCGGCCAGACGGCGCTCGGCTACCTCGACCTGATCGACGTCGAGGCGATCAGGGCCGACCCCAAGCCCATCCTCGGCTACAGCGACATCTCACTGCTGCACCTGGTGCTCTACGCGCGCACGGGCCTGGTCGGGTTCCATGCCGACATGGCCGTCCCTGGCTTTGGCGGGAACTGGCAGTCCGCGCCAGCGGCGCGCCAAGCAGAACTCGAAAAGCTCTACTCCAAGTTGCTGACCGGCACCGAGGCGATCGGTGCACTGCCCGCGAGCCCATCATGGGAGTGCTGGCGTCCTGGTCGTGTCGAAGGCCGACTGATCGGCGGGGTGATCAACCGCATCGTGCTGGCGCAGGCGACGCGTTTCGCGCTGCCGCTCGAACAGTTCAATGGCGCGGTGCTGTTCTGGGAGGAGATGGGCGGCCTGGCATCGTACGTGTGGAGCTATCTGCAGGTGATGCGACACTGCGGCATCCTCGATCGGATCTCGGGCATGGTCGTGGGCGTTCCACGCGAGATCGGTGGACTCGAGCCCGGCACCTCCCCGACCCTGCCCGAGATCGTCCTCGACGTCCTCGGCGACCGTGACATCCCAGTCCTGGGCAACGTCGAGTTCGGGCATGCCGGCCCGAATCTGCCGATGCCGGTCGGCATCCGCGTCGGCCTCGATGCGCGGCAGCGGACGTTGTCGCTGCTCGAACCGGCGGTAGGGCCGCACACGATGACGGGACCGGTCGGCTGAGCACCTGGGGCCAACTCACGCTTTGATGACCGCCGCCCCGAGTCGCTTGTTCGGCCTGTAGGAGGGGCCATGAACACATGGTGGCTCGTGTCTAGAGGCTCGGCTCCTGACGTCACGGATCACCGACCCGGTGAACGTATGCGGTCACAGCACTAGGGAGGTACGGGCTGCGGTCGTCGTCGCCAGGCCGGGCAAAGCCGGTGGTGTCGTGGCCCCACGCGGTCAGGGCATCAAGGGCCTGCCAACGACGCCACCGTGTGTCGCAGACGAGCAGGAGGCGTCGGGCGCGGTCGGCCAGGCTGTCACGGTGCCCGGCCAGGCCGGGGTGTTCCGCGAACACCAGAGCGGCACACAGTGCCTCCTCCGCGACGACGGTGTCGCGGTCGTCGAGGAACGGCTCGACGGCCTGGAACACGCCGCCCCCGCCCGCCGGCGCAGCGCCTGAGCCGGGTGCTCAGCCGCCGGCGCCGCGCGGTGACCAGACGGGGCAGTCCACATGGTGCAGGTGCAGGAACATCATGGTGCCGCCCGAAGTGACGCGCCGCTCGGTGGCCACCGGGCAGCACCCGGGTGCAAAGGCCCGGGCCGGCAGCGGCTGCTGGGCGGGAACGGTGGGCGCCGGCCGGGTGCGGGGCCGGGCTTCCAGCTCGGCCACGGACAGGCCCAGGGCGTTGGCGCGGGAGCGGCGGCGGCTTCGCCGAAGTCGTTGGTGCGGCATCCGCACAGCATCCCGCCCATGCGGCCGGTGGTGGGGCGAGCGACACGACCTGGCCGTGGGCGGGTTTGGCGCAGCCGGGCCGTGGTCAGGCGCCGGGTGTCGGCGGGGTTCGGTTGTGAGCGGCCGGCCCCGCCGGCACCCGGCAGAGGGTGGCCTGCCGGCGCGGGGCGAGGCAGGATCGAAGACGGACAGCTTCTCTGCCGGAAGGAAGGCCCCGCTCATGTCCATCCGGCATGGCTTCCGCGCGTACACCGGCACGCCCCTGCCACCGCTGCGGATCACCACCACGACCATCCCCGGCAAGGCCCGCATCCTGCGCCTGGACGGCGAAGTCGACCAGCACCGGCGACTGCAGCTGCGCGAGGCGCTCGCCCAGGGCGTCAAGGTCGGCCCGCCCCGGCTGGTCGTCGACCTGTCCGGCCTGACGTTCTGCGACTCCACCGGACTCAACGCCCTGCTCCAGACCCGCCTGGACGCCGATGCCGCCGGCGTGCTCCTGCTGCTGGCCGCCCCCACCGCGCAGCTGCTGCGGCTGCTGGACGTCACCGGCGCCCAGGAGCTGTTCACCATTCGCCCCAGCGTCCCCGCCGCACTCGCCGACGGCTTTCGGCCGAAGGGACGGTGAGGACCGTGGAGGTGCCGCTGCGCTACGCCGTCACCCTGCCCGGGCCGACCGGCAGCCATGCCCCGCCCAGGGTCGTGGTCGTGCAGGCTACCGGCGAGGTGAGCCCGGACGGCGAACCGGTCTATACGGATGCGGCCGGGACGCTGCGGGTCGAGGTCGCCCACGGGGTGGCCCGCCCGCTCGACCCGGCGCCCGGTCGCCACGCCTGTCTGCGCGCCCTGCCGATGCCCTGACCAGCCCGGTTCACCTGCCGAGGCCGGCCAGCGGGACGACCAGGAACCGCAGGGTGCGGGCGCGGGCGGCCCCGGCGAAACCGTCGTGGCCGGTGAAGGGCCCAGTGACCAGCAGGGCGCTGCCCCGCGAGCGGGCCGGGCGCCGCCACTCCAGCCAGGTCACGCTCGTCCCGGCGCACCGGCAGGGCGGCCAGCTCGACGGTGCTGGTGACCAGCAGGCGGCTCCGGTCGGCGGGGTCGGCTACGAAGCGGCCTTCGATCACCACGGTCCAGCCGTCCAGGCGGGCCGCACCATGCTCGATCCAGGCGAGTGCCCGGTCGGCCTTGCGGACGTAGAACAGGCCCGGGACCCGGGGCCACCCGGCCAGGTCCCAGCCCGGCTGCTGCATCAGCGTGCTGGCGGATCGGCCGGTCGTTGCCCGCCGGTCCGCCACGCTCGACGCCCCGTCCGCGGCCAGGACGACGATGCCAGATCAGGGCGTGTCCGGCTCCTGCGGGTCCACGCCTGTCCGGGCTTCCTGGGTGTAGCCGCCGGCCGGACGGCCGGACGGGCCCTGCGGGCCGTGATCGCGCCGGTGCGGGGACGGGCCCTGGTCCTCGCCCCGTGGCCCGTCGCTTTTCACCGTCTGGCCGGGCACCTCCCCCTCCTCCTCCGGTGAGGGCTCGCGCCCGGGCCCGGGCCGTGGAGCGTACTCGTCGGGGTGGAAGGAGCGGTGCGCGCTGTCGTTGCTCTGCTGCTCCTCGGCGTCGATGTCGCCCGACCAACCGTGCTGCTCGCCATCGTGGCGGCTGGCCTGGCCATCCTCCATGGACTTGTGCGCACTGGGTTTCCTGGAAGTCATGACAGAGGTCCTCACGTGTGGAAATGCCTCCCACGCGCCTGCCCGGTTCCCGGCCGGCGACACACCGCGCCGCCGACCCCGCTTAACGCCCCCCACCTCACGGGACGGCTACCCGTACCCCCGCCGAATCCGGCACGTGGAAGTCGCCCGGTGTGGACGCCAGCGGTGCCGGCGGAGGCGGCGATCAGGCCTTCGGCCGCAACTCCACGGCCCAAGATCAGCCGTTAACTTGACATACCCGGCCGGGCGGACGGGGCTGTACCGTACGTCGAGGTGTTGTGCGTGGACGCCGCAGGCGGGCGTCGGCGGCGTCCCTTGCGGGACTGCGCGACGGCCAGAGCCGACAGGGTGGCATTCGGCTCGGCGGCGCTGGTGGGATTCCGGACAAGCGGCACGCCGTCAGACCTGCGTGTTACGGAGCAGTCGGTGTTGCCGGGGCCTTCGTGAGGTGCCGGGCGAGGTAGCTGGTCCAGGTGTGGCGGAAGCTCTCCGCGAGCTGGGACTGCGGGGCGAACAGGTCGAAGGCGTGGTAGGCGCCGGGGTAGAGGTGCAGTTCGACGGGGACGCCGTGGGCGTGCAGGCGCGCGGCGTAGTCGAGGCTCTCGTCGCGGAAGACGTCTAGTTCACCGACGCCGATGAAGGTCGGGGGCAGGCCAGCGAGGTCGGTCCCCCGGGAGGCGGCGGCGTAGGGCGTGACGTCCTCGGTGCCGACGCGGCTGCCGAGGATCGCCTGCCAGGCAAGGAGGTTGGTCGAGCGGTCCCATATGCCGAGGTCGGTGATCTCCCGACTTGAGTCGGTCGTGTTGCGGTCGTCGAGCATCGGATACTGCAGCAGCTGGAACAGGGGTGTCGCTGCGCCGCGGTCGCGGATCAGAAGGGCGGTGGCGGCAGCGATGCCTCCGCCTCCGCTCTGGCCGGCCAGGCCGACCCGGGTGGGGTCGAGGCCGAGATCGGTGGCGTTGTCGCCGATCCACCGGTAGGCGGTGTATCCGTCTTCGGCGGCGCCGGGCGCGGGGGTTTCCGGGGCCAGGCGGTAGTCGACGGCAACGACGGCGCAGCCGAGTGCCGCAGACAGTTGCTTGAGCCAGGGTGCGTCCTGGGCGGCGAAGCCGAGCACTTGCCCACCGCCGTGGAACCACACGATGACTGGCAGTGGTCCGTGCGCGTTCTGCGGACGTAGCAGGAGGACTGGGACATCGGGGGCTTCTGCGCGCGGCACGTGGATCTCGTGGGCGGTGACGGTGGGCTCGTCGGGGATGGTGCGGGCGATGACTTCGGCGAGCGTGCGGACGGCCTCGCGCGTGGCGGGGATGTCGGTCAGGTCGAAGACGCCGTTGGGGCCGATCGGCATGGCCTGGAGTGCTGCTGCGAGTTCGCTGTCGATCGCGGGACGGAAGCGGGGCATGGTTTCTTCCTGGGTGGGGTCTGTGTCAAGGCATGGGAGGGGGCAGGCCGTCGGTGCGGCAAGGTGGTCGCCGCACCTCAGGTCTTCGAGCGGGCCCAGGTGGCTCGGTGACCAGCTGAGCAGGGCCGGGAGGTGACGCGGGGACCGGGTGGGATGGAGTTGGGGGTGGGCTCAGTTGGTGGGGGTTGCCGGGACGTCGAAGTAGTGGCCTTGGCCGAGGTCGTCGATGAGGCCGGGCTGGACGGGCTTCCAGCCGAGGAGGTTGCGGGTCAGCGTGTTCGAGGACGGGTTGTCGGCTGTGGCGTGGGCGCTGAGGAAGCCGAAGTAGGCGTCGGCCTGGGTCGAGGGGATGCTGACCACGGGCAGGTTCAGCCTGCGGCCGATGGCCTCGGCGATCTCCCGGAAGGGGATGCCCTGGTCGTCGACGCCGTGCAGCCGTGACCCGGCGGGCGCGGATTCCAGCGCCAGCCGGTACAGGCGTGCCGCGTCGAGGGTGTGCACGGCGGGCCAGCGGTTGGCCCCGTCGCCGACGTAGGCGGCGACGCCCTTGGACCGGGCGAGGGAGATCAGGGTTGGCATGAAGCCGTTGTGGTCCAGCGTGCTGTGCACGGTCGGAGCCAGCCGGACGACGGACGACCGGATGCCGCGTTCCGCGAGTGCGACCACTGCGTTCTCGGCATCGATCCGCGGCCCTGCGTCGATCGCGTCGGCTTCGGTGGCGGCGTCTTCCAGCCCCGCGAAGGCGAGCAGCATGGTTCCCGACGTGGTCACCAGAGGCTTGCCGGTGCCGGCGAGCGCGTTTGCGAGCGTCTCGATGGCGCGCAGATCCGCTGCCACCGCGCCCTCGAAGTCGCCGGCGAACATGGCGTCGTGCTTGAAGGCCAGGTGGATGACGCCGTCGGCCGCGGCGGCGGCCGCGGCGAGGCCGTCGAGATTGTCGAGGTCGCCTCGGTGCACCTCGGCTCCGGCAGCCGTCAGCGCGGCGGCGGACTTGTCCGAGCGGGCCAGGCCGATGACTTGGTGTCCCGCTTCGAGAAGCTCGGGAACGACGGCGGAGCCGACGTGTCCGGAGGCTCCGGTGGCGAATACGCGCATGATGCGTGCCTTCCTGCTGTGGGCTCCCCAACGGGGCGGGGAGCTTGATGTCAGTTCGTGACATCACCGTAGCAGTGACGTCAGCCTCTGCCATCACTCTGATGTCAGACCCTGTCATCGCGGGGTAGGATCGCAACATGAGCCGATGGAAACCCGACGCACGAGGCCGCCTGGAGAAAGCGGCGCTGGAGCTCTACAGCCACCAGGGCTTCGACGCCACCACCGTCGCGGAGATCGCCACCCACGCCGGGGTCACCGAACGGACCTTCTACCGGCACTTCGCCGACAAGCGGGAAGTCCTCTTCCCGGGCGACAGCCCCCTCGCCGAGATCCTTGCGAACGCCTCGGCCACCGCCCCCGCCCCGCTCCCGCCGCTCGGGGTGATCACCCACGCCCTGACCGAAGCCGCTCCCCTCTTCGAAGAACGCGCAGACCTGGCACGGCAGCGTCAGGCCGTCATCACCGCCAACCCCGAACTCCAGGAACGCGAACTGGCCAAACTCGCCGCACTCACCTCCACGCTCGCCCACGCGCTGCGCGAACGCGGCCTGGAGACCACCACCGCAGCACTCGCCGCGGGAATCGGGATCGCCACGTTCAAGGTCGCCTTCGAACGCTGGGTCAACGACCCCGACCGACACTCACTCGCCCAGCACCTTCAGGAAGCCCTGGACACCACCAGGCACCTCATCGCACCCGCCGAACACGTCGCCACCACCGACGACGTGAGCTCCACAGGCCAGGAGGGAGTGGCATGAATGCGGTGGGCACCCTCAGTAATGTCAATCCCCTGGTTTCGTAGAGGCATTCCTTATGCGGCTCTAGCCGTCTGATGGTGGTGAGCTCGTACTTTTCTGACGGTGCGCTCGAACTCGCTCAACGGCCGCCGGGGGCACCAAACTT
Source organism: Streptomyces sp. CBMA123 (assembly GCF_014596465.1). Taxonomy (GTDB): domain Bacteria; phylum Actinomycetota; class Actinomycetes; order Streptomycetales; family Streptomycetaceae; genus Kitasatospora. The sequence goes on from NZ_MECK01000568.1 coordinate 19,378, forward strand.
ACGTCAGCCGGTGGCCGCGCCGGGCCCGGGCGTTACGGTGAAGCGGCCGTCGGGCAGCTTGCGCAGCCAGCCCCGTCCAGCGAGCTTGGACAGCTTCCCTCGCAACGGCTCCAGCTTGCCCCGCACCGCCACCTCCAGACCCAGCACCTCGCCAGCCCGGCTGGTCGCAACCGATCCTCCCCGCCCCGCACAATCGAGCGGATTTTCTGGTAGTCCGGCGGCAGCGCATCCTCGGCCACGCCGCGCTCGCGGGGCGGGACCAGCGGCACTGCGCCGCCCGCCACCTGCGGAGCAGGCGGTGCCGCCGCAGCCATTTCCGCGGTGAGCTGTACGGCCATCCGCTGCCAGGCCCGTTCGGCGACCGCGAATTCGTCGTACTCGGCCCGCACCTCCTCCGACTGCTTGACCAGCTGGCAAACCTGCACGTCAGCGTTGTGAACATCCTCTCAATGCGCTGGCGCCAGCCCGTGGCCTGGCTTTCACCTTTCGTGCGCCACCACGTCGACATCTCGGCTGAATCACCTTCCAGCTCCCGGAGTTACCCGGCGGGATGCGGCCGTTGCGCGACCCGCGCACCACCGACGCGGGGTGAGACATCGAAGTTCACCGGCTGGTCGAAGTGCGTCAGGCTGCCCCGCATCCTGGCGGGCGGTGATCTTTGGCCTTGAAGAGCTGCGGGCCCCATTCCGGAGCCAGTTGCCGGGCCCCACCGCCGGCGATGACGGGCGAGGGGGCTGTGGGGCCGGGCGCAGTGCCTTGGTCAGTCTTCACCCTGGGCCGGGGTGCCACCGGCGGCGGCGACGGCGTCGAATTGGGTGGTCAGGTCGCGGGTCAGGCGGGTGAGCAGGCGGATGAGTTCGGTGCGGTCCTGGTCCGACCACTGGGCGAGCGCCGCGGTGAACCAGCCGTTGACGATGGCGGTGTACCGGTCGATGATCCGCTGCCCGGAGGGTGTCAGGGCGATCAGGCGGGCCCTTTGGTCCTCGGGATCGGGGACGCGCTTGATGATCGCCCGCTCTTCCAGGCTGTTGAGGTGGCGGGTGACGTGGGGTCCGACAACCTGCATGCGAGCGGCGATCTCACCCACCCGCAGCGGACGTTCGGCGGCGTCCAGGATAACCAGGATCGTCATGGCAGGCCGGTCCAGTGCCACTCCGGCGTCCTTGACGGCCTGCTCGTAGAGCTGCCCGCGGTTGAGCAGGGTACGCAGCTGGAGCAGGTGCGGCAGCAGCCCGGTAGTCGCGTCACTGAGCGGATCCACGTCCCACACTCCCTTGATAGATACCTAACGTAGGTATATTGTCTCTTTCGGAAGCCGACCTCGCAGGAGATCGGGCCGTCGTCAAACATGATACCTAAGGTAGGTAAGTAGTGTCATGAACGAACCCGCCCCCACCGCCGCGAACGTCACCACGACCGACGTCCTGATCATCGGCGCCGGCCCCACCGGCCTGACACTGGCCTGCGACCTGGCCCGACGCGGCGTCAGCTTCCTCCTCCTGGAGCGCTCCGCCAGACCCAGCACCGCCTCCCGCGCCAAGACCATCCAGCCCCGCACCATGGAGGTCGCCGACGACCTCGGCGTGGCCGGGCGCGTCCTGAGCGAGGGCCGAGTGAACGTCGCCACCCGCCGCTACGACCGCGCCCGGGTGGTCTCCGAGGCGGTGGAGCTCGCCGCAGGGGCGCACACCACGGATGCCCCCTATCCGCCGGTCTGGCTCTCCCAGCCGCGGTTCGAGCAGATCCTGCGCGACCGCCTGACCGAGCTCGGCGGAACCGTCCGCTGGGGTAGCGAGGTCACCGACCTGCAGCAGGACGGTGACGGCGTCGCCGCCACCGTCGCCGCCGGGCCCGACGCGGGCAGCCGCACCGTCCACGCCCGCTACGCCGTCGGCGCCGACGGCGGACGCAGCACCGTGCGCGCACTGGCCGGCATCGAACTGCACGGCACCTCCCTGACCGACCAGCGCTGGCACCTGGGCGATGTCCGCGTCACCGGCCTGTCCCGCCACTGCCAGCACCTGTGGACCAGCAAGGAAGACGGCCTGCTATCCCTGTTCCCGCTGCCCGGCACCGACCTGTGGCAGTTCCAGGCCTCCATTCCCGCCGACCGGACCGAGCCCGAGGAGCCGTCGCTGGAACTGTTCCGCCGCGTCTTCGCCGAGCGCGCCGGCGTCCCCGGCGTGGTCATCCAGGATGTCGCCTGGCTCTCCCTCTACCGGATCAACGTGCTCCTCGCCGACCACTACCGCAACGGGCGGATACTCCTGGCCGGCGACGCCGCCCACATCCACTCCCCGGCCGGCGGCCAGGGCATGAACACCGGCATCCAGGACGCCTACAACCTCGGCTGGAAACTCGACGCCCTCCTCGACGGTGCCGACCCCGCCCTGCTCGACACCTACGAGCACGAGCGCCGCCCCGTCGCCCGCAACGTCCTGGACGACAGCACCACCCGCCTCGCCAACGTAATGCGCGCGGTCGCCGAGAGCGCCGGCGCCTCCGCCCAGCAGGGACTCACCGACGACCGCACCACCGGCCTGGGCGTCGCCTACACCGACAGCCCGCTCACGCACGGCCCCGGCACGGGAGTCCGCGCCCCCGACGCACCCTGCCGCAACGCCGATACCGGCCGCCCCACCCGCCTGTTCGACCTGCTGCGCGGCCCCCACTGGACCCTCCTCTCCTTCGGGAGCACCGCCGTCCAGCAGACCCCGGACGGCCCGCGCACCATCCGCGTGACCACCGACCTGACCGCCACCGGCGCCGACACCGTCATCGACGCCGATGACCTCGCCCACCACGCCTACGGAACCACCGGCGACGAACTCGTCCTCATCCGCCCCGACGGCTACATCGCCACCCGCCGCCCCACCAACGACATGGCCACCGTCCTCGCCCTGGCGGCCACCAACGGCCTATGACGGCCGAACTGGACTCGCGACGGACAGAATTGGAAGTCAGCGGGGCCCCACGCCTCCTCGCCCGTGCCGATCCGCGCCCCGCCTCCACGTACGACTCATCGGCGAAGGCGGAGAGTGACCCGGCACCGACTCGATCACCACTGTCGTACCCGAGTGCTGTCAGTTGTCCGACCCTCCGCCAGTGTCGCGGCGACGCATGTCTCCCTGCTGGTTTGCAAGGGACTCCAATGCGCATGGGATTACTCGAGTTTATTTCGGAAACGCGCCTGCGAGCCGAGCCGTGTGGGTCATCGGATCGGAGGCGCCGGCGGGATTTCGCACAGGCTGCAGGCCTTCAGGCCTGCGGGTTGCTACGCGATCGCCGTTTCCGGAGCCTTCGCGAAGTGTCGGACGATGTAGTCGTTCAACGTGTGGTGGAAGCTCTTGGGACTGCGGGGCGAACAGGTCGAACGCGTGGTAGGCGCCGGGGTAGAGGTGCAGCTTCACGGGGACGCCCTGGGCGCGCAGGCGCGCCGCGTAGTCGAGGTTCTCATCGCGGAAGAGGCCCAGTTCACCGACCCCGATGAAAGTCGGGGGCAGGCCGGCGAGCTCGGTCGCCCGGGAGGCGGCGCAGTAGGACGTCACGTCGTCGGTGCCCACGCGGTCACCGAGGATCGACTTCCAGGCCAGGATGTTGGTCGCGCGGTCCCAGATGCCGATGTCGGTGATCTCGTGGCTCGAGTCGGTCGTGTTGCGGTCGTCGAGCATCGGGTACATCAGCAGGTGGGACTTGCCGGTGCCGGAGTCGCCGATCAGGCAGAGCGGCTCGCCTTTCCTGATCCACTCGCAGGTGGCCAGATTGTGGATCTCTGCCGCCAGGAGTCTCGGCGGATCTGCAGGAACAGCTCTTCCTTCGAGGACGCCACCCGGCATCGCCCCCTCACGGCGACCTGCACCGAGCGTCCCAGCCAACCGGCCGGGGTGGGGCCAACTCAAGCCGGAACAACCCCCGAACGCTCCCGTACGCCCCACCGGTGGGGCCAACTCGGACCGGAAGAGTGGGGCCAACTCGAGCCGTTAATGCCACGCAGGTCCGGGATGTGGTTGTAGAAGGGTGCCGACGGAGACGCCGAGGAGCTTGGCGATCGTCTCGAGGCTGTTCTCCGGGTTGGGCAGCATGTCGCGCGCGGCGCGGATCAGCTCTTCGGTGGCGTCGGTCGGCCGCCCGCCGGTACGGCCGCGGGCGCGGGCGGCGGCCAGGCCCTCGTTGGTCCGACCACGATCAGCTCGCGGATGAACTCCGCCAGGGCGGCGAAGACGTGGAAGACGAGCCGGCCGCCGGGGGTGGTGGTGTCGAGCTGCTCGTGCAGCGAGGTGAACCCGACCTCGCGGTTGCGCAGCTCGCCGACCATGTTCACCAAGTCCTTGAGCGAGCGGCCGTAGCGGTCGAGCGCGGGCACCACCAAGGTGTCGCCGCGCTGCAGGAAGGCATCGCACGCCTTCAGCTCCGGGCGCTGGTCGTTCTTCCCGGACTTGGTGTCCCGACCGGGGCGACCCGGGCGACCACCGCCGGTCGCCGCAGCAGATCGCCGGTCGCCACCGCGGCGACCTCCTCGTCCGCGGCGAGTCGGCGGGCCACGCTACACCACCGCGACCGCGCTGGTGAACGTGCGCAGGAGATAGCCGCCTGTGGTCGCCATGGTGGTCCGAACCTCCGGGAGTCTTGCTGACCTTGGGCGCTGGACCGCGGTCTGCGGCGCGTCACCTGGACCTACGACCCGCTGGTCCGCCACAACGCCGCTCTGCCCGGCTTCACCCTCCCCGGCGACACCTCCGGCTCACACCGGTGCTTCGCAACTGACATCACTGAGCCCTTCGTCTTCGCGGGCGGAAGTGCCGCGTGTCAGTCGCCCGGTGGCAGGAGGGGACCCAGCGGTCCCAAGTCGAGATTGAGGTCCTGCAGGGTCAGTCCGTACCGGGTGCAGAGTTCGGTCATGCGGTCGTGCAGGGCCAGGAGGGTGGCGCCCAGGTCCTCCTCCTGGTCCTCGGTGAGATCGCCGGCCTCGACTCGGTGGAGGGCCTGGCGCTCCATGAGCTGCCGCAGGAGTTCGACGAGGGTGAGGACCAGCTTCATGAGGTCCCGTTCGACCGTCTCGGGGTCGGTGCTGATCCTGCGCGGGATCGGTTGCGGCGAGCCGTCGTCGGCGGGCAAGCTGTCGTGGGGGGTGGCCGGCAGGAGCCGGAACGCGCGGGCGGCGGCCTGGGCGATCTCGTCGTAGCGGCTGGGGCGGTCCGGGTGCGCGGGTCGGCCGGCGGTCATGGCGGCCCTGTTCGCCTGGTGGAGCCGGTGATGCCCCAGGGGGCGGGATTCTGTTCGCTGATCGACACGATGAGGGCGCGCAGCGAGATCCGCACGAGGTCGATGTCGGCGATGGACAGGACGAGGTCGCCGGTGACGACCACCCCGCCGCTGAGCAGCCGGTCCAGCAGGTCGATGAGGGCGACCTGCTGCTGCGGCAGGGGCGTCCTGGAGGCGGCCGGGACGCCTTCGGGGTTCACGACGAACTCCCGCCCGGGTCGGGCAGGGTGGCGAAGGAGTAGGGGGCCCAGGGGCCGGTGACGTCGACGCGGACGCCGGTGAGGCCGTCGGTGGCGCGCGTCAATTCCGCGCGGAAGGCGGGGACATGGGCGGTGGGCACGAGGTAGGCGTCGTTGCTGACGTTGGCTCCCGGTCCGGTCGCCAGCTCGCCTTCCTGGATATGGTGGCGGGCCCGTTCCACGGCGTGGTCGCGGGCGATCGTCGCGATCCGTTCGGCCGCCTGTTCGGCTGCCCGGCGGGCGTCGTCGCGCGAGTCCTGCTCGGCTCGGCGGTGGTGCAGGTAGGCGCGCCCCGGGCTGAGCGGCTGCTCGGGGGAGGGCGTCGGCGCCGCGGCTGTCTCGTGCGCGAGGTCGACGTAGAGCTTGACGCCCATCTCCACGTGGCCGGCCAGGTGCTCCAGTCTGTCCAGGAAGAGCGCCTGGCGCTCGCGGAGCATGGCGCGCACCCGGTCCTCGTCGAGATAGACCGTTGCCAGGCGCAAGGGGAGGACGGTCGTGCGGGCCGCGAGTTCCTCGATGACGCTGTGGTGTGCGCGGGCGAGGGTCTCGAGCCAGCCGAGGTCCTCGAGGTGCTCGCGCAGTGCCGTTTCGTGGAAGTCGTTCTCCGGGACGGGGCTGACGGCTGCGACCAGGCCGGCGTTCTGGTCGGCGTTCTGGTCCGGTGGCACGAGACCGACGGGCGCGCCGGCGATGCCGGTGATCGCGCCCGATGCGTGCAGCAGGGCGCAGTCCCGGGCGACGGCGTAGGCGTAGGTGAGCGACCCGCTGGTCATGGGTCACCTCGGGTCCGCCGGGGACGGGTGGTGGGCCGGGGGCGACTGGTCGGTTTGGTCGTCTCGGACGGCGCGGCGGCGCTCTCCTCGCCCGTGCCCGCAGGTGGCAGGGCGGCGTCGGCGCGCAAGGTCTCGATCTGCTCGCGCAGCCGCCGGTTCTCCTGTTCGAGGGAGGAGGGGCTCTTGCCGGCACGGGATGACAGCGAGGGGTCGTGTTCCCACCAGTCGATGCCCATCTCCTTGGCCTTGTCCACGGAGGCGATGAGCAGGCGCAGCTTGATGGTGAGCAGTTCGATGTCGAGGAGGTTGATCTGGATGTCGCCGGCGATGATGATGCCTTTGTCCAGGACCCGTTCCAGGATGTCGGCGAGGTTGGCGGAGGAGGGTTGGTCGTAGGGCGGGGCGGACCGGGAGGGAAAGGAGCCGAGACGGTTGGCTATCGGGTCTGTCACGGTGTGCTGCCCTCCTCTGCTCGTCCCGCGGCCGTGCGGTCACGGGTTCCGGTGCTGAGCGTGGGCTCTGATCTCGTCGAGACGGTCGAGGAGTTCGTCCTCACGGCGGTCGAAGGTCTCCTCGTCGATCTGCCCGGCCAGCAGAGCCCGTTCCAGGGCGGCGAGTTCCTGTTCGACGGGTGCGGGGTCGTAGTACTCGTTCTCGGCGGTCTCGACGACGCGCTCGAGCACCCAGACGGTGCCGCGCACGGGTGCCAGCGGGAGGGTGAGGATCTGGGAGATCAGGCCCATGGTCTCGCGCCTTTCAGACGAAGCTGTAGGCGGGCAGGGGGCCGTTCAGCCGGAAGTCGCAGTCGGCGCCGAGTTCGCCGGCGATGCCCTTCTCCGCGGTGAGGAACAGCTCCTGATGCGCGTGGTCCACCAGGAAGGAGATGTTCAGGAAGTCCTCCCCGGTGGGTTCGGAGGCCCGCTCCTGGCGGGCGTGGGGGCGCAGCGCCTCGACGATGCCGGCGGCCAGGGCCTCCTGGCGGGCCAGGACTTCCCGGGCGACGAGTTCGCCGAGGGCGAGCGGCAGGTCAGGGCCGCCGTTGCCGGCCTTGATGTCGTCGTTGAGCTGTCGGGCCGTGGGCGATTCCTGCAGGATCTGTCGGAGCAGGACGTCCTCGTCGACGGCGGCCTTGAGGTGGTACTCGGCGCAGCCGTCCAGGTCGGCCAGGCGCTGGGTGTACTCGTCGCGGCGCTGCTCCAGGGCGGCGCGTACGGCGGCGTCGTCGGGGGCGGTGAGGCCGAAGCGCAGCGGCAGGACCGTGCCGTCGGCCATCAGGCGCTCCTGGACGGCCTGATGGGCCATCAGGTCGCGGCGTTTGGCCCGCAGCTCCTGGGGGGCGTCGCTGACGACGGCGCACAGTGGGCCAGCGCTGACGGTGCGAAGTGGGGCCGGAGCGGGCCCCACGCCCTCCAGACCGTCCAGGTTGCGGGTGTGGTCGGCCGCGGTGATGGAGTAGACGTAGACGGCCATGTCACTCCTCCCGCCGTCTGGTGGGCCGACGAGTGGGCCTGGTGCGCTTCGGCGCGGGCTCCTTCTCCGCCTGCTCCTCGTCCTCCTCGCGGTCCTCGTCCTTGTCGCGTCCGATGTAGTCGGTGACGGCTTCGACCGCGCCGGTGAGCGCGCCCTTGCTCTTGCCGTGTGCGCCGCCCTCGGTGACCTCCCCGACGATGTCGGTGAGCTGGGTCGGGGCCTTGCGTCCGGATTCCAGGTCGAGGCGGTTGCATGCCTCGGCGAAGCGCAGGTACGTGTCGACGCTGGCGACCACGATACGGATGTCGATCTTGAGGATCTCAATACCGACCAGGGAGACGCGAATGAAGACGTCGATGACCAGGCCGCGGTCAAGGATCAGCTCGAGGATGTCGTAGAGATTTCCGGTGTTCCCGCTCCGGGAAACACTGGCTGCGCCTTGCGGCACCACAGTCACGGGGTGCCTCCCTTCGTCGGCCCGTCGTCGCGGTGGACGCGGATGCGCTCACTTCGTCGCGGCGGGGGGGTTTCTCAGGGGCGGCGGTCGATCTGCCCGCGGGTGTAGCGGCGCACTCGCTGGTACGACTGCAGTTCGCCCTCCTCGTCGAGCGTCACCCGATAGCTGGCCAGAACGCTGGTCGTCTCGGGAACGCGTTCCAGCTCCACCACCTCCACATCGGCTTCCCAGCCCTCCTCGGTGGGCTTGAGCGCCGAGACCGACTCGGGTACCCGGCCGAGGAGTTCAGCCAGCTGCTCGGAGGCGTTGCGCATCGCCCGCATCGCCGAGACGGGTCTGCGGGGGTGCCTCGGGGCCTCGCTCGGTTGGCGCCGAGTGGCGCCGGTGCGCGAGGTGGTCGAGTGCGCGACGGCCCTCCTGGGCCTCGCGCCCTCCTCCTTGCCTGCGGCCATGTTCCTTCTTCGGATCGAAGACGACCTGCTGTGTCCATCAGGCTCGCACATGCCCGATATGTTCCATATTATCCGTCGGCCACTCCCGCAAAAGGGCTCCTCCGCACCTTCGGCGGGCTCTCCTGGCTGAGGGCAGCGCCGCGACGCCGTCAGCGCGCCCCGCTGCTCAGCCGGGCGTCCGGTTGAGCAGCGCCAAGCGGAATGCCCGGTGCGGGGCTCCAGGTGCGTCCGCCCGGCATGCTGCCAGACTGGAAAGGCGGGACGCCAACGCCGCCAGGGCCTGCGAAGCGGGCACAGGACTCGCCCCCGGGAGCACGCCGGCCAGAGCCCCGGACGCGGCGGGGGCTGCTGCAGCCCGATGCCTTGCCGCAGGCAGGCACCACCGGCAGGGCGTGCGCCCGCCGGCCGGACGCTCTGAGGTCGTGCGTGCGCCCGGTCACGACGTCAGAAGGGCCCCTTCGCTGGTGCCGATCCCTCCAGCAGGGGCGAGTGCCGGAAAGGGATGACCATGAAGGACACCACCAAGGTTGCCCTGGCAGCCGCCATCGCAGGTGGATACGTGCTGGGACGGGCAAAGAAGGGCCGCCTCGCGTTCGCCGCCGCCACCTACCTCGCCGGGCGCAGATTCGGACTGGACCCGCGCCAGCTCGCCACCGAGGGCCTACGCAGGCTCAACGAGGTCCCCCAGGTCGCCGAGCTGAACGAACAGGTCCGCGGCGAGCTGCTGGAAGCCGGCAAGAAGGCGATCGCCGCAGCAGCCGACCGTCGCATCGGCGACTTCGCCGACTCCCTGCGGGAGCGCACCCTCAACATCGGCAGGCCTAAGCCGGATGAGGAACAGGAGTCGGACGAGGATCAGGAAGAGGAAGACGAAGAGCCGTACGACGAGTACGAGTCGGAGGACGACGAGGAGGAACCCGAGGACGCCGGCCCCGAGGACGAGGAGCCGGAAGAAGAGGAAGAGGCCGAGGACGAACCGGAGGACGAGGAGGAGGAAGAGCCGCCCGAGGAGGAGGAGCGTCCGGCCAGGGCGTCCCGCCGCCGCCCCGCCACGGGCGGGCGGTCGCGGGCCTCCCGGGCAGCGACATCCACCGAGTCCGCACCGAAGGCCGCCCGCAGGCCCGCCAAGAAGGCCGCGCCGGCGGCCAAGAAGGCCGCGCCGGCGGCCAAGAAGGCGGCTCCGGCTGCGAAGAAGGCCCCGGCCAAGACCACGTCCGCGGCCAAGCGGACACCAGCCCGCTCGTCCGCCTCGAAGACCGCCGCCTCGCAGCCCGCGAGCAAGAAGGCAGCCGCACCGGCGAAACGCGCGCCGGCCAAGAAGGCACCGGCGACGAAGAGGACCGCAGCCAAGAAGACCTCCGCGACCAAGAGCACCGCCACCAAGCCGTCGACACGTACCCGGCGGAGGTGACCCATGGCCGCCACGGAAGAGAAGGCGACGGACAAGTCGGGCGTCGACCGGCTGCGCGAAGAGGCCGTCAACTACCTCGGCGCCCAGCTGGAGCACCTGGTCGAGAAGGCCGGCGACAAGGTATCGGACCTCACCGGCACCCTGGGCGATGTCGTCGAGAACGGCGGCGTCCTGCCCAAAGCGGGTGCCCGCGTCCTGCAAGGCGACTCACCGGCGAAGGCGTTCCTCGCGGAAAAGGCCAAAGCCGTCAAGGACAGCGCCGTCGACAAGATCAAAGAGACCTTCGGCGGGGGTGGAAAGCCCGGACGCAAGGCCGGCAAGAAGACGATGAACATCGTCGAGACCCTGGACGTCGGCGTGCCGCTGCGGACCGCTTACGACCACTGGACGCAGTACGAGGACTTCAGCGGCTTTGCCAAAGGCGTCCAGAGCGTCTCCCAGGGTGACGAGGTGACCACCGACTGGAAGGTCAAAGTGGGACCCTCGAAACGCAGCTTCAAGGCGACCGTCCAGGAGCAGATACCGGACGATCGCATCGTCTGGACCTCAGAAGGAGCCAAGGGCAGCACCCGCGGGGCCGTCAGTTTCCACGAGATCACTCCGACCCTGACCCGCATCGTCCTGGTCGTGGAGTACTACCCCAGCGGGTTCTTTGAGAAGACCGGCAACATCTGGCGTGCCCAGGGCCGGCGCCTGCGCCTGGACTTCAAGAACTTCCAGCGGCACGTCTCCCTCACCAACGACGAGGCGGAGGGCTGGCGCGGCGAAATCCGCGACGGCGAAGTCGTCCGTACCCACGACGAGGCCATGGAGGAGGAAGAAGCCGCCCAGGACAACCAGCCCGGGGACGAGGAGGACGACGAGGGGCAGTACGACGAAGGCGGCGAACCCGAGGGCGAGTACGACGACGAGGAACTCGAGTACGACGAGGACGACGAGGACGACGAGGACGACGAACCCGAGGACGAATACGCGGAAGACGACGAGGGCGGTTACGAAAGCGAATTCGAGGAAGACGCTGAAGGACCGGAAGAGGAGGAAGAGGAGGACGGCGACGACAACCGCTGACAGGGGCGGGCCGTGCTTCCCGTGATGTAGAGGGACCGCAGCTCGGCAGAGGAGGATCGCATGAGCGCGGGAAAGAAGATCAAACACACGACCGAGACCGCCAAGGGCAAGATCAAGGAAGCCACTGGCAAGGCTGTCGGGAACGAGCGCCTCGTCGCGAAGGGCAAGGCCAAGCAGGTCAAGGGCGACATGGCGCAGGCCGGCCAGAAGGCCAAGGACGCGTTGAAGCACTAGCTGTTCTGACCCGTGAGGTTGGGGACGCGGCTGGCGGGTGGCTGGCCCTTGAGCGCGGTGTGTCCGCGGCGGTGATTGTAGGTGTCCTGTTCGGTGCGGTAGGGCTGTGCGTAGGCCCATTCGTCGAGCAGAGTGCGGTTGAAGAGTTCGACTTCGCCGTGGTCTGGGGCCGGTAGGGGCGGGTGCGTTTGTGCGCGATGCCCTCGGTTGCGAGGGCATCGCGCCAGAGCCGTGAGCGGTAGCAGGAGCCGTTGTCGGTCAGGACGCGCTGGATGGTGATCCCGGCCTGGGAGCTCCTCCCGGGGAACGTCCGGTTGACCAGATACACACAGCCACGGATGACCCGGCCGCTTCGCTCCACCCCCGTTACAGGAGCCTCAGCACTACTACGAGCCGGTCCGCCAGCACCCTTCGCGACGGTACTCAGCCCCTTGCGGTTCAGCCGCTTGGGGCGCTCCTCTCGCCGCCCTCCCAGGCGGCAGTGTCGAAGCGTGCCTTCCCACGTTCTGGATGAGGTCGAACCGGCCCAGGCCGCGCAGGTACGGCTGGGGCGGCGGGCGCAGCGGCCCCACGTCCTGCTGGCGCGGCAGCGCCGGCGGTGTCTGCCGGGCCGGTTCGACGTCAGCCAAGGCGGCCGGGACGGCCGGGCCGGGCTGCTCCTGGTCGTCGTGGTCGGCGGCCGCAGTTTCGCCCCGCGAGGCGGAACCGTCACCGTCCTGGTCGGCCGGGTCGACGCTGTCGTCGCCCCACCGGGCGGCGCGCTCAAGCATGCGGCGGGTAAGCCGCTCGGAGTCGGTGAGGTCGGGCCAGCGGGCCTTGTCCCGGATCTCCTGCGCGGCCATGTAGGCGCGGGTGCTGTAGGAGGGCAGCCGCGCGGCCAGCTCCTCGAAGGCGGCGACCGGGTCGGCGCCGGTTTCGATCTCCAGGAGGAAGGAGGTGAGCTTGCGGCGCATCGCGTCGGCCAGGCCGAGGGGGTGTCGGCCGTCTTCTCCCCAGCGGGCGAGGTCGTCGTCGGCCGGGATGGCGGCCGCGGGTGCAGCAGCGCCGTCCGGTGTAGCAGCGGGGCCGGGTGCAGCGTCCGGAGCAGCTGGCGGTGTAGCGGGACCGGTTGCTGCTTCGCGGGCCTTGGCCTTGGTGTCCGGTCTCACTGATCATGGCGGACGCGGCTGTGTCGAGCTGCGGATTGCCAGGTTTGGTGAGACGGATCGGGGATAGCGAGCTCAGGGATCATGGCACTTCTTAGTTGGCGCCACCGGTGACGCCCGCGCGACTGTCGGATCTGGTCGATGTGGTTCCAGATCGCATCAGCTGGCCTGCGGGGGGGCACTGCACGGCCACTGGCAATCAGCGTGTGTGAGGGGTGTCAGCCGGAGTGCCGCTCTGGTCCGGTCGACCAGCACGTGGATCTCGTCCTTGTTCTCCGCGTAGAAGAACTCGGTCGGGGCGACAGTCAAGGGCGCCAGGAAGGCGGCCAGGGTCGCGACTTCAGGGTGCGAGACGATCGCGCCGGCCTCGCTGTTCTGCGTGATCGTCTCCGCCTCGGCTGGCCAGTCCAGTTTGCGTGCGCGTGTCTGCCAGCGTTGCACTATCGCTGGTTCCGCCCATCGGTCTGTGGTCCACTTCTCGGCGATCGAGCGGGCGTCGCGAACGCTCATGACCAGAACGTCGGGGCCGTAGCGGCGGAGGATCTGGGCCAGTCGTCTCTGAGCGGCGGCCATGCCGGCGAGGGGGCTCAGATCGACCGGTGGCGGGAACGGCGGCCGTTCGGTCGCATTCGTCCACGACCCGCTGATGGTGACGCTCTGCCAGTGCTGGTGGCGGGTGCAGATGACCCGGGTAATGGGCAGATGGAGGCGGGGCGGCGCGGTGTTGCGCCGGATCGCGCAGTGGGGGCATGCCCGGCGGGTGTAGCCCATAGCGGCTTGGAACCGGACCGCCGGGGTCTTCTTCTCCATGAGGTCCGGCGCGTGCTGGCGGGCCCAGCCCAGGGCCGGCAGTGCCGCTGACAGCCGCCCCAGGGGCAGGCCGCTGATCGCTGCCAAGCGTTCTGCGGCCGGCGGGTTGAGCAGGGCTTCGAAGAACTCAAGGTGCTTGCCCAGGGACGAGGATTCCGGTCTGGCGATGGTCTTCCAGAGGATTGTGTCCCGGGTGCGGTTGGCAGCGGCGAGGCGTTGGACGAACGAGGTCAGCGACTCGCCTCCCCAGGGGCGGATGGGGATCGGCAGCGAGCGGGCCGGGGCCTGGTGGGCGTTTCGCGTGTCGCTCATGCGGCGGCCTTGCGCTGGCGGGTTCCGGCGGCTCTGGCCGTCCGTCGACGTGGGGCACTCGCTTCCGCGGCGGTGTCGAGCGGGATGTCTTCCAGGATCGGGACGGTGATCCGCTCGGTGCCGGAGAGGATGGCCCTGACCGCGGCGGCCCGCACCAGGTGCGCGAGGCTGCCGATCATCCCGGAGGTGCGGTGGTGCAGGAGGTCGGACTGGTCGACGAGGGTGCCGGGCCGGTGCCGGTGCAGCCGCAACGACTGCTCCATGGTGGCCAGCAGTTGCTGCCACTGGGCCTTGTGGGCTGCGGTGGCGGTCGTGAACGGCTTGGCTGCCACGCTCACGAAGCGTCCGGCGATCTGCTTGCCCCGGGTCCCGGTGAACAGGCCGGCCTGCTCGACGTCGATGCCGGCATAGACGAACGTCGCGGTGATCCGCTCGGACAGGTACTTCAACTGGTCGGAAGCCTCCGCTCCGGCCCGGGTCGTGAGGTTGAGGTTGTGGATCTCGTCCACCAGGACCAGCTCGCAGCCCAGTTCGGCCAAGACCTCGCAGACGGCGTTCGTGATCTGGGCCTGGTTCTGACCGCCGACCAGAGGGATGCCGAGGAAGCGGGCGAACTCCATCGCGAGCATCTTCGGGGTCGCGGCGGGCGGCACCGTCACGTAGACCACGGGCATCCGTGGGCCCGCCCCGGCAGGAAGGCGGCGTCGGACGTGCTGTTCGTGCGCCTTGCCGAGCTGGGTGATCGCGGTGGTCTTGCCGGTGCCGGGCTCGCCGGTGACGATCAGCCCGCGCCGGGCGGAGACCTGCCGCCGGTTGAGCAGGGTCAGTTCGCGGCCGGTGCGGATGATCTCCATCATCGTGGGGGTCTTGGCGACCAGGACCTCGGTGTGGTGCTCGATCCGGGCCTCGTCGTAGAGTGCGCGTTCGACCTCGTTGAGAGCGGCCAACTCCTTGGGCCGAAGTAGCGTGACCGTGGCGGGGAGGTAGTCGACGAACCTGGCCCATCCTTCCTTGGTCGTCAGGGCGGGCCGGCCGGGCGCGAGTTCCTGTTCCGTGCTCATCGGTAGTCGTCCTCGCTGAACGGGTCGAAGATGCCGAACGGGATCACCTCGGCCAGCGGAGCGTCGTCCACGTCCGCCTCGTCGACGTGGTCGGCCCCGGTCGCGGGCAAGGCCCCGGCAACCCGGACCTGCGGCAGGCGGGGTTCGGGAACCGCAGGCCGCGACGCGTGCGGCCGGCGGCCGGCGCGCCGCAGCAGGTCGTCCAGCGCGCGGGCGACTTGCGCCTGGTCCGTGTCGTCGTGCCCGCGGGCGGCGACCGTCCGGCGGGCCTGGCGCCAGAGGCTGTCGGAGAACGGCCGGGTGATCGTCTTGCGCAGGGTCCATTCGGCGGTGATCCAGCCGCCGGCGCGGTGGTCGCGTACGAAGACGTGGGAGACGTCGTGCGGGTCGAAGTGGACTTCCCAGCGGCCCCGCTGTGCGCTGACCCCGGAGAGCTGGCGCCGGTAGGGGACGAGTTCGGGCGCGTCGTAGGTGCGGTTGTCGATGCGGATCCCGTAGTCGTTGATGGTCCGCCAGGTCGCGGGCAGCAGCTCGATGTAGTCGGTCGGGCCGAGGGTCATGGGCAGGTAGCCGCTCGATGCGACCAGCAGCGCGTAGGCGTCGTTGGGCGACAGCGACCGGCGCGGCAGGAAGGGATGGGCCAGCGCCTCGTGCGGGCGCAACTGCCAGCCGGCGATCACCCATTCCTGGAGGAGGTCGTCGAGTTCGGGCAGGCTGAAGGCGGCCCGGCGAGCGGGGTTGGTGCCCCGGCGGCTGACGTCCCGGCCGGTGTAGCTCGCGACGTGCTGGCAGAACAGGCTGTTAATTGAGGAGAATGTCCGCTCGACCACGGCCTTGTCCGTCGGGGTGCCCGGGTGCGCGAGCTGAACGGAGATGCCCAGTTGCCGGCAGGCGTCGGTGAAGGTCCGCGAGAGGTAGACCGCCCCGTGGTCGGTGGTGATGGTCTCCGGGACGATCACCGGCTTGGCCGCGGCCTGCGCGAACCGGGCGTCGATCCGCAGGAGCCGGGCGTGCGGCAGCAGGGAGGCCGATGCGGCCAGTGCGTGCGGCCAGGTCGGCCGCATCGGCTCGGGCACCAGCATCCGCGCCAGCAGCAGTGCGGCGTCAACCGCCTTGGTGGTCTCCGGCCGCAGGACGGCCGCGCAGATCGTGCGCGTCGCCATGTCGACGGCGATCGTCAGCTCCGGGCGCCCGGTGCTTCCATCATCGAGGACCACCAGGACATCCAGCTTCGTGGTGTCGATCTGCACCTGCTCTCCCGGCCGGCCCGCGGCACTCGGTGTGAACGGGCCCTCGGGCCGGTTCGCGTTCTGCCGGCGGGTCGTGGCCGCCCCGAAAGTGTGCCGCCCGGTCGTGAGCCGGTCGACCAGGCGGTAGAACACCGCCCGGGACGGCAGCGGCACCGCCTCCTCGCCGTACTCGTCGGCCAGGTCCCGCTCGACCCGGCGCATCAGCCTCGCCCGGGTGCCGGTCGACACCTCGGTCTCCTCGCCGATCGCCCGGAGCAGTGCCTCGACCACCCGCGGATCGGTCCGCCCGGTCGGCGAGGAGGAACGCATCGTCCGCTGGTCGACCAGGCCGAGCAGGCCCTGCTCGCGGTAGCGGCTGCGGATCCGCTGCAGCGTGCGTTCCCCGACCGGCTGGCCGACCGCCGCCAGTTCCCCGGCCTTCGTCCTCTGACGCTCGGCGAGCGTGGTGGTCGCCGGGTCGTAGCCCGGCCGCGGAACCGCCCCGGGCGGGGAGTCCGGCGGCAGGCCGGTCTCGATCTCGACAACATGGCGTTCCCAGAACCGTGCCTGCGCGAGCGCCTCGGCCGGCGCGGCCTCCAGCAGCCCCGTCGGCGCCAAGACCGGCAGAGGCCCGGCCGCCCCCAGCAGGGCGAAGTCCTCGTCCGCCAGCAGGAACGGCAGCAGCACCACCCGCGAGGCGCCGTCCGTGCCCAACAGCCTCACCGACATGCCCTCGATCGCCACCACGGTGTGCTCTCCGCCGTCGAAGCGCACCTGATCACCCACCCGCAGAACGCCGGGCCGGGCCAGGCCCGTCACCGCCCGACTCCCTCGGCCACGCTGACGAGCGCGGCCTCGCCGAGCACCACCGACAAGTCTGCGACCAGCACCCCGGACCACAGCAGGTGGAACACCACCGGCAGCACCGCGATCGGATCACCGACCCGCTCCACCGCCCAACGGATCGGCGTCGGCCGGACGAACATGCCGAGCAGCGGCTCCACGAACCGGCTCACGGCATGCCGGGGATGGCGATAGCCGGCCAGCCACCGGATGTTGGCCAACACGACCGGCTCCACGACTCCGGCCACCTGGTAGGACCAGCCGATCTCGCGGCAGGCCCGCTCCGTCGCCGCAAAGGCCTCCCCGTCCCTCGGCTTGATCCGGTCCAGCGGACGGCAGTCAACCACCAGCCCCGAGCCGTCGGCACGACGGGCGAACCAGTCCGGCGCGTGCGACCTCCGCTTTCCGCTTTCCTGCCAGAACAGCCACAACGGCTGCGACGCGAAGCCGGTGACCTGCTGGTCGAAGTCCAGCAGCATCGCGTGGTCGCGCTCGAGCCATGACTCGTAGCCGACGTGCCGGCCGGACGTCGAAGACCACCACAGCCCGGGATGGTTGCGCTGCCCTCGCCACGAGGGAAACGACCGTACCGGCCGTCCATCCTCGAACCGCACCCCGGCAGCGTCAGCCAACGCCACGCGGTGTTCGCCACCCTCCCGGTCGACATACGCGACCTCGAACCCCCGCACTACCGCCGGCAATCCACCGGCAACACTCTGAGCGACCGTCACGCCACCGCGATGATCAGACGCAGAGGCCCCTGTCCCCCAACTTCGCCAACTTCACCGAGACGAGTGGCGCACGCCACTGATCAGCTGCGGCGTGCGATCACGAGGAACTCTCCATCTCCCACTCCGACGGGTTCGCGGTTCCATCCCCCGTATATGGCCTCTATGGCGAAGCCCGCAGCCTCCACCGAGGATCGGATCAGCTCCTCGGTGCGGAAACGGAGGGTAGCGGTGCTCATGAGGCGTTCGCCGTCCGGGAAGATGTAGTGATGGGTGAAGCTGACAGCACCGCCCTGCACTGCGGTCACTTCAGTCCACGCCGAAACGGCACGACCGTCTGGCAGCATGATGCGACGCCGGGAGTCGACCGGATTCCACCGCTCCCACCGGCGAGCCTGGGGATCGCGACTGTCGAACACCAGCCGGCCACCCGGCACGAGAGAGCGTCCGAGGTCGGAAAGGGCACCCGCCCACTCGATGTCTCCTACGAAGAACTGCGCGACATGGCTGGTCATGACCGCCACATCGAACGATCCAGCAGGAAGGATCGATGAAGTGCCCTCGATCCAGGTCACTCGCTCGGCGCTCGGCTTCGCACGAGCCGCCTCGAGCGACGCCCGCGCCGGATCGACCCCTGTCACCTCATGGCCAGCAGCGATCAAACCGAGCGCGAGCCGACCCGTTCCGCAGCCCAAATCCAGCACGCGGGAACCCGGGGTCTCATTGACGACGGCCAGAAAGAAGTCATCCTCGCGCGACCACGGGCACTCAGCGTCATACACCTGGACCAGGCGCGGTTCGCGGAACTCTGCGTGTCGCATCCGCGGAGCCTAGCCAAGCAGGACGTAGTAGGCCATCCGTTATTGCATCGACGAGCCACGTTCCGAAGCCCACCGCCGGCACGGCAGCGCATCTGCCATCTTCGCCAACTTCACCGAGACGCACGAGGCCGAACTCGCCACGATCACCGAGACTCCGCCACGCTCACCGGGACAGGACAGCGTCCGTACTCACGGGGGTGCCGGACGAGGCCGTGGTTTCGCCCCGGGGCGAAACCAGGGGCTCCGGGGCACGTCCGTCAGGGCCCGCGGTCTGGGTGGGGTGGGCGCTCAGGATCCGCTCGGCGAGCTCCCGGTGGCGCGCGGCCAGGCCGTCGGCGGCACGGAGAAGGTCGTCCAGGGCTTGGCGGGCAAAGGCTCCGTCGCTCTCGCGTTCCGCGCGCTCCAGCTGGCGGAGGAAGCGCTCGTCGTGCCGGCGCAGTGCCTTGCCGAGCTCCAGCAGCCCGGCGGCCGGGCCGTCGGCAGGCAGGACGGCGGGGGGCGGAGTTTCGCCCCGGGGGTTTTCGGTGGCCGCGGCGAGCGCCTGCTCCTGCCGCTCGCGCTCGCGCGCCCGGTCCGCTTTCGACGAGCACGCCTTCGAGCAGTACTTCCTCGGGCGGCCCGTAGCGCTCGGCTCCATCTCCTTCCCGCACACGGTGCAGGTCGGCGCGCCGAACAGCATCGGCTCGGCCATCGACTTCTGCCCCGGGGAGAAACTCATGATCGGGATGCTAGTTCGGCGCGGTGTCGACTTTTGCCCCGGGGTGGAACACCGCGCTCCGGCAGGCAGCAGTGGCCCGTCGCAGCAGTTACGCAGCGCTGCGCAATCGGCCTTGCGCATGCGCAGCGCTGCACGCGGATGCGCGTGCAGCGCTGCGACCGGCCGCTGCGCGTGTGCAGCGGGCCGGGTCCGTCGCTGCGCACCGAGTTCCGTCGGCGGCGCCGGCGACCGGGGCGGCGGGCCGGGCCGAGGCCTGCGGCGGGCGGGGTGCGATCCCGTTCGCACCGGCCGTGACCTGCGGTGGGGAGTTTGCGTCGCACCCGAGGGACGCCGAACTCACCGGCGCCTGCGCACCCCGACACCCCGCACTGCGACGGCCGTCGCAGTGCGGGCGGCACGACTGCGCGGGCGGTCGCAGTCGCAGCGGCGGGCAGCACCGGTCGCCGACGGGCGCAGCAAGGGCCGCCTTGCTACAGGCCCGCTGCTGCTGGGTGTAGCAAGGGCACCCTTGCTACATCAGCGGCCGCTGCTCGGGCAGCGGACGGCAGCGGTGCTGCACGCTGCAGCGGCTGCTGCCCGTGACGGGTCGGACGTTTCCTCGGTTGAGCCGGTATGACAGCCTCTTCGTCGCTGCGCGGTTGCGTCGGCAGCACGTTCTCCCCATCCAAGCAGGTGGGCCGGACCGGCGTCGGGCAGCCGGGCGTCCTCGATGAGCGCAGCGCGCTGACGGGCGCGGGGCTGACCGCGGCGCGGGCCGCGCTGTGGGTGCGCGACCTCGCGCGGCGCCAGGCCCGGGCCGGGCACCGCGCCGTGCTGGAGGACTTCGCCGGCGCCGTCGCGGCCGCGGGAGCGGACCTGGATCCCGCCGACCGTGAACTGGGCGGGGTGAGTGAGGAGGTCCGCCACCGCCTCACCGCCTACGTGCTGCTCGGTCCGGCCGGCGTGAACAAAGGCCCGGACCTGTCCCGCGTCGAGGCGGTGGCCCTGGCCGCCCTCGCCGCCGTCGCCACCGCCTTCCCCACCGCCGTGGTACAGGGCGTCGGCGCGCTGCCGCAGCTGTGCCGCCTCATGAACGCCACCGTCGACGCGGCTCGCGCCGCCGATGCCCTCGGATGAGCGTCACCGGCCGGGCCCCGACGCGCGCTCGGGCCCGGCGCCGGCCGGGTCCTCTCGGACACCGTCCGCGCTCCCCGCACCCCGCCGCCGTGGTCGCCGGCCGCTATCGACGCCGCCCGGCACGCCGCCCTGGAGGGGTTCGAGCAGCCCCGACCCGGCCGCCCAGCGCCAGAGCGACGGCCTCGCGGACCTTCCGCAGCCCCATCGTGCACCGGCCGTACCGGAAGGTCAGCCCCGGGACTTGCTCGGCGAATGTCCGCCTCCCACACTCGGCGTCGTCGCAGAAGAACCGGCGGACCCGCAGCTGCAACACGAGCTCCTGGTCACCAACCGCCGAATCGCAGATCCGCCGCTCGTAGCCGCTGTGCACGCGCTCGGACCAGCCTCCGCAGCCCGGGCACGGCGCACCTGGCGCCCGGCTCCGGGCATGAACACGGACCGCCCCGCCCGCCAATCTGACCAACTCGACGTGCAACAGCGCAAACTGAGGGAACAGGACGGCCAGAAGATCAGCAACAGACACCCGACATGATCGCCAATCATCAAGATCATTGGGTCGCTTTCACGGAACTCGCGCCAGAGCCAAATCCTGCTGGCCGCTGTCAACCGCCTGACGCACCCCCGAGTAGCAAGCCCGAGAATCAGCCGGCAGAAGCAACCTCAGAGGCAACCCGTGCCCAGACCGGGTCAGGCGGTGGCGTTGGCCGTGACGGCCGACTTCGGGGCGAGCCAGGCCCGGGTGGCGATGGCGCGCAGCTCCTCCAGGCGGCGCGAATCCCTCGCCGGCGTGGCGACCGTGCGGCCCACCGACTGCCTGGACGCCTGCGAGCAGGCCAACGTGATCGTCGTCCAGCCCTCCGCCGAAGGCCGCAAGGCCAGCGGACGACCCGTCTGGCTGGGTCTGGTCAACGACCCCGACGCCATCCGCGACATCACCGCCTGGGTCCAGGCCGGCGGCCCCGGCCTCGCTGATCCGCCCGACATCCTCAATCTGTACGCATTCAGCCCTTCCGGCCGAATGCGCCGGGCAGATCGACGACTGAAGCGATCCGACCCGGGCGCCCAGCCCACGCCCGCGCCTCGTCAGGCCGCCCTGCTCGTCCGGCCCAGCCCAACCTTCGGTCATCAAGACAGGGACCCCCGTCAATGCTCCGTGAAAGCAAGAGAGTTGTTCACTGCGGGTGAGGCCGGCGAGTATCGCACCAAGGGCGGACGGGGTGGCAGACAGGCCTCCGAGCGCCCTCAGGCTGCGGTGGGCCTCTCAACCGCAGCGAAAGCCGAACAGCCCAGCGCGTACACGCCAACGGGATGCTTCGGGCCCGCCCTGAGGAGGCCGAGTCCTCCACCGGCACGGAGCCCGGCAGGGCCGCCGCGGCCGCCCGCCCCTCGACGCATCCGCCCGATCCAGCGACCTGGCTGACCGTCATTCAGACCCCCACTTCCCCGGACGAATGCCGAGATGAGGCCAGATGAGTGAGCGGAAGTCAGACATCACACCAATGGCTTTACCTCGAATCGTCAACTCCCTTAAATTCCAAGCGATTTAAGTAGATGGGCAAGCCAGCCGAAACCAGCCCTGGGAAGCGGTTCGGCAGCTCATCTGACGTCTACTTAGACCACGGCGTCAACCATTTGGCGCTGAATAATATGACAGTCACTTAGACGGTCCGTACGTTCATTCCTGTCGGCGCCAAGCCGACCCAGTCCAGAAACAGGAAATCAGGAGAAGGTCCATGAACAAGATGACCACCGCCATTGTCCTCGCGGCGTCGGCGGCCGTTGCCGTGACCGGTATCACCTACGCGTCAGCCGCTTCCGAGCCCGTGACAAAGTCGGCCCCGGTCGTCGAGAAGGCCGCCCTGGCGGCCGCTCCCGCCCTGCCGCTCGACGGCGGCACGAAGAACACCACGAGCAAGGGCGACGAGCGCCGCGAGCACCGGGGCGTCATCCACATCAACGAGCGGACGTTCTCCGCCGACGACTTCGGCTGCATCACCGTGGTCAGCGGCCTGGGCGCCAAGTCGCTCAACGTCCGCAACGACAGCCACCGGACCATCGAGCTCTTCAGCGGCGCGGTCTGCGACAACGGCGCCCCCATCGCCACCGTCGGGCCGCACAGCTTCAGCGATGGCGTGCGCCCGCGCCACACCGAGGGTCTCGAGGTCGAGGACGGCGTCGTCGGCAGCTTCCGGATCGTGCACCACGACCTCGGCTTCGGCGAGCACGACAAGAAGAACTGATCCAACGGCATACCGTGGAGCCCCGGCCCGCCGTAATCGGGCCGGGGCACCGACATGGCCATCCTTCCACAGGCCCAGCCACCCTGCCCTCGATGACGTCCGCCGGGACAGCGCAGCAGCGACCACTCCCTGAACCAGCTGCGAGCAACGCGCACCCCATCCACCGACGCCCGACGGATCCAACCGGATGGGGGGCCATCACCACCCACCACCACTGGAAAGCTGGCCCGCCACAGCCACAACACATCCAGCCAAGACTGCGCAGAGGTCCCGCGATCCGGTCGATCGGATCGCGGGACCTCTGTGCAGCTACTGTCGCTCGTGGTCCCGCTCGGCTTTCTCCGCCTTCTGCTGCGGGGTGAGCCGCTTGGTTCCGGGCTGGTCGCGCTTGCGGCCGGCCTCCAGGACCAGGGCGACCGGCGGCAGCCCCTCGCGGCCGGTCGGCGGGTAGATGGTCGGCCACAGCCGCAGCTCGTGCGTCCGGTGCCCGGGGCGGCGCAGCGAGGCCTCGAACGCGGCCTTCGCCGTGCCCTTGGCCGGGAGCTCGCACCAGGCCCGGTGCGAGGTGAGCTTCTCCACGAGCGTGCCGACGCCCTCGTTCTCACGGTCGACCTCGACCAGGAGCACCGGCACGTTCGTACCGGGGTCGCGCAGCACCAGGTCGGTGAAGAGCGAGCGGCGGTGCGGGATCGGGTGCTCGACCTCGGTCGTGAACGCCTCCAGGTGCCCGAACCTGGCGCGAGCGAGGAGGCCGGCGGTGGCGGCGACGTCCAAGGCGTGCTCGGAGAACGCCGTCGGTCGGCCGTCGCGCTCGGGCGCGGCTTGGACAGCTTCGTCCCGGCCGGGAGCAGCCCGGCGGCCTCGCGGCGCCCGGCCGCGGTCAGGCACCACAGCTTGCGGTTGTCCGGCAGGCGCCGCTCCTCGCGCACCGGTCGGCGGCCTCCAGGTCGACGAGGGCGTCGCGGGTCGCCTTGTCGTTGCGCTGTCCGGGCAGGACCAGGTGCCAGAGCTCCCTCGCCGTGGCGCGCTGGAACAGGGCAAGCGACACCAAGACCCCACGCCGCCCTGGTTCCGTCGAGTCCGCCTTCCACCGCACCTCGGCAGCGGCAGCGGCAGCGGCAGCGGCAGCGGCAGGAAGAGGGTTGTCGCCACGGGCTCGGCCCCGTGTCCGAAGCTGCTGGCCTGCGGAAACAGGCTCAGCGGCCGTCGGGGGCACGGAGGTGCCGGCGGGGGTGACCGTGGAGGCGGTGCCGGGCCCCTTGTCCCGGCCGGGCGAGGCCTTCGCCGGGTGGTCGGTCGGGTGGTCGGCAGCCTGGTCGCCATCGTCCGGTCCGGGCGCGGCGAGCGAGGTGGTGGTCATCGAACTGGCCTTCCGTCAGCAGGAAGCCGGATCCGGCACGGTGGTCGGCTCCGGCACCCGGACCAGCGCCCGGGTGCGGCCGACGATGCACACCACCCCTTGTCCGCGGCCTGACCGAACCCCTTGTCCGAACCCCTTGACCAGCGTGTTGTCCCGCCCGATTCGCCCAGGTCGTGGGCCTTGTCCTCCCGGAATGTCCGTGATCGACACCACAGACCGTCAGGCCGCGCGCCCAGGCGCCGACGCGCGCGGTGCGGACCGCGCGGCGCGGTGCGGGGCGCGGTTCGGTGCGGGAGCCGCACCCGCCGTGCGCT
>NZ_MECK01000569.1 GCF_014596465.1 Streptomyces sp. CBMA123
ACGCCCCGACGGGCTCGGCGGCGGGGGCGGGGGCGGCGAGGAAGTGGCGGTACCACTCCAGCGCGGTGGCCCAGTTGCCGGCCCGTTCGGCGAGCAGGGCGCGCAGCCGGGCGAGGGCCGGGTCGCCGGCCGGGTCGGGGTCGAGCGGGCCGAGCAGGGCGATGGTCTGGACCGGACGGCCCGCCAGCAGGGCGACGGCGGCCAGGTGGTAGCGGTCGCGGAGCCCGGCGGCGGGGTCGAGCAGCGCGGTGAGCTGCTCGGTGGCGCCCTCGGCGAGGGCGAGCGCGGCGCGCAGCCGGGACTGCCGGTGGGTGAGCGCGCCGGGCAGGGTGTCGGCGAGGGCGAGGGCGGCGGTGGCCCGCCGGCGCGCGTCGGGGAGGTCGCGGCCGGCGACCAGCAGGTGGGCGGCCTCGCGCAGGGCGGCCTCGCGCAGCGCGGCCCGGTAGCCGGCGGCGGCGGGGTGTTCGGCGGCGGCGCGC
>NZ_MECK01000570.1 GCF_014596465.1 Streptomyces sp. CBMA123
GCCCGGCCGCGGCGGCGGTCGCGGTGGTGACCAGGATCCGGGCGGCGCGCTCCGGCGCGCCCGACCACCGGCTGGCGGACCTGGTGGCCGGCCTGCGCGAGCTGCTCGGTCTCACCTCCGCCCTGACCACCTCCGCCCTGACCACCTCCGCCCCCGCGCGAACCCCCGCGCCGCTCGCGGCCCTGCGCGGCACCGCCCGCCAGGTCTACGCCCAGGAGGGCGGCCTGCGGTTGTACGGGCTGTTCGCCGAGCCGGTGCTCACCGCGACCCACGCGGGCGCGGTCAGCTGGGCGGTGGACGCGGGCGGCCGGCTCAGCACGGTCGCCGAGGTGACACCGCACGGCGACGCCGCGACGGCCGCCCCGCTGGCCGTGGGGGCGGGTGGCCGGACGGTGCGGCTGGGTGATGCCGCGCTCAGCCACCGGGAGTTCAGCCGGGCCGGGCTGGCGGTCCAGGGCGCGACC
>NZ_MECK01000571.1 GCF_014596465.1 Streptomyces sp. CBMA123
CCGGCGGGCACGCCGTGGGTCCTGGACGGCCTGCTGCCCGACGGCCTGGCGCTCGTGCCCTGCCCCGAGGCGGCCGGGCCGCCCGCGGCCGGGCAGGTGGCCGTCGCCGTCCGGGCCGCCGTCCACGGGGGCAGCACCGGCGCGGCGGGGGTGGTGACGGCGGTCGGTGACGGCGTGTCGGACCTGCGCCCGGGCGACGGGGTGTTCGGCGTGCTGCCCGCGGGGCCGAAGGCGGCCGCCGACCGGCGTCTGCTGGCCCCGCTGCCCGACAGCTGGTCGTTCGAGGCTGCTGCCGCCCTGGCCGCTGACTTCGTTCCCGCCCGGCAGGCCCTCGGTCGCGCACCGGCCGGCCGGACCGTCCATGTGCACGCCACCGCGGCCGGACCGGCCACCGCCGCCGTCGAGCTCGCCCTGCGGCTGGGCGCCGAGGTGGCCGCCACGGCGCCCGAC
>NZ_MECK01000572.1 GCF_014596465.1 Streptomyces sp. CBMA123
GCTGCGCCCGCCGCCCCCTCCCGGCCGCGCGGCCCGCCCCCGTCCGTCCCCGGCAGCGGCCACACCGCCCCGAGCCGGCGGGTGCGCCCGTCCGGGGCGAACAGCCACCAGGAGGAGGGCGTGGTGTCCGTGGCGCCCGTGGTCAGCAGGGTGCCGTCGGGGCGGAGGGTGACGAGCCCGTCCGGGGCCACGACGCTGGTGGCGGCCAGTTCGGCGAGCCGCTGGGCGGGGCGGCGCCCGGACTCGGGCGCGGCCGCGAGACCGGAGGCGGCCAGGACCAGGGTGGCGGCCTTGCGGTCGGCGGCGGTACGGGCCAGGTCGTCGAGCCGGCCGAGCAGTACGGGCTGCGCGTCGGCGGCCACGGCCAGCACGGTGACGGTGCCCACCACGGGCGTCAGCGCGGTCAGCGCGTCGGTGAGCGCGGCGGGCAGCGCCGCCGGGTC
>NZ_MECK01000573.1 GCF_014596465.1 Streptomyces sp. CBMA123
CGCGGCCTCCCACGTCCTTCATCGGTTCCTAGTGCCAAGGCATCCACCGTGCGCCCTTAAAAACTTGGCCACAGATGCTCGCGTCCACTGTGCAGTTCTCAAACAACGACCAGTCACACACCCTCGATGATCAAACGATCATCTCAAGTGAGGCCGGCAACCATGAGGCAACTTCCGTTCCCTCAGGACCCAACAACGTGCCCGACACACCCGCTACAGACTCTGTGTTCCACGCCGAAGCAGTACTAACAGGCCCTACCGAATGTGCCGAATAGTCAACGTTCCACCCATGAGCAACCGTGCAGAACATTCGCCTGCAAGCGGCATATTGCTCCTTAGAAAGGAGGTGATCCAGCCGCACCTTCCGGTACGGCTACCTTGTTACGACTTCGTCCCAATCGCTGGTCCCACCTTCGACGGCTCCTCCCCTTACGGGT
>NZ_MECK01000574.1 GCF_014596465.1 Streptomyces sp. CBMA123
CGCACCCACCCCGCAGCCGCAGGCCGTCGCGCAGCCCGCGCCCACCCCGCCCCCGCCGGTCCAGCAGGCCCCCGCCCCGGGCGGGCAGCCGTCCGCGGTCGCTCAGCAGGGTGCCGGGCAGGTCCGGCAGCTGTGGCCGCAGATCCTGGAGGCGGTGAAGAACCGCCGCCGCTTCACCTGGATCCTGCTCAGCCAGAACGGCCAGGTGGCCGGGTTCGACGGCAGCACGCTCCAGGTCTCGTTCATCAACGCGGGCGCCCGGGACAGCTTCGTCGGCAGCAACAGCGACGACGTGCTGCGCCAGGCGCTGTCCGACGCGCTGGGCGTGGACTGGCGGGTCGAGTGCATCGTCGACCCCTCCGGGGGCGTGGGTGCGGCTCCGGCCGCGGCCGCCCCGGCCGGTGGCGGCTGGGGGGCCCCGGCGCGTCCGGCGGCC
>NZ_MECK01000575.1 GCF_014596465.1 Streptomyces sp. CBMA123
CTGCGCGTGGGTGCGATGACCTTCGATACCGGCGTCGACGAACGGACCGCCGCCCCGATCGACGAGGCCCGGCGCCATCGGCTGGACACCGCGGGCTGCCCGCTGCCCGCTGCCCGCCGCCCGCCGCCCGCCGCCCGCCGGCGACAGCGCGGTGAGGTGCGTTCGACACCCAGGCCCTGCCCGGCCTAGGAGGTGAGCCCGTCGGCGTCGATCGAGGCCAGCCGGTCCGGATCCAGCAGGACGTGCACCCGGCTGATCCGGCCGGCCCGGACGGCGAAGCCCAGCACCGCGACCGGCCCGCCGTCCCGGGTGAGCAGAGCGCCCGCAGTGCCGTTGACCAGCACCGGGGTGAACACCGGCCCGCCCTGGCGGAGCGTCACGGCGCGCTCCGCCACCTGATGGGCGCCGCGCAGCAGGGCCGTGGCGGCGGGGAGC
>NZ_MECK01000576.1 GCF_014596465.1 Streptomyces sp. CBMA123
GCCGGCCGGGGCCGGGACGAGGCGGCGGGCGTGGACGGCGGCGGTGCGGATCGCGATCTGGTCCTCGCCGTCCGCACCGGCGAGCACGGCGGCCAGGCGGCGCACGGCGGACTGGTCCGGTGTCTCGGGCAGGTCCACGGCGCCGCCCCACTGCTGGGGGTGCTCCAGCGCGGCAACCCGGCCCAGGCCCCACACGGCGGCCTGTTCGGGTGCGGTGGGCGCCTCGGTACGGGCCACGGCGACCGCGCCGCGCGTCAGGCACCAAAGCGGCGCGGTGACGTCGGCGTCGCGCAGCGCCTGCACCAGGGCGAGGGTCGCGGCGGCCGGCCCGGCGCCCCGGCCGAGCGCGAGGAGGGACAGGACTCCGGTGAACGGGCGCCCGGTCGCGGGCAGTTCGCGCAGCAGCGTGGCGAGCTCGGCGCGCGCCGGGGTG
>NZ_MECK01000577.1 GCF_014596465.1 Streptomyces sp. CBMA123
ACCGCCGCTCGCCCTGCCCGCCGCTGCTCGGCGCCGTCCGGGAGGCCGCCGAACGGCGCCTGGACGAGGCCCTCGAAGCGGCCTTCGGCGAAGCCGGCCCCGGCGTCCCGATGCAGCCCGTGGTGATCCGCGGCGAGACCGGGCCGGCCCTGGTCCACCTCGCCGACCGGCCGGACGACCTGCTGGTCCTCGGACGCAGCGGCGGCCCGCTGCGCCGCCGACTGCGCCGCCCGGTCTCCGGGTATTGCGCCCGCCGGGCCGGCTGCCCCGTCCTGACCGTCCCGGTGCCCGAACTGCTGCACGACCTGGAGGCGCTGCACCGCCGCGCCCGCTGGCACCTGCCCGTCGGCCCCGCGCCGGAACTCCTCGCGGCCAAGGCCTGAACCCGGCGCCCGAGGGCGCCGCCACCGCGGTCCCGCCGTAC
>NZ_MECK01000578.1 GCF_014596465.1 Streptomyces sp. CBMA123
ACGGCTCGGCGGCGGTCCGGCTCGCCGCCGCGCGGCCGATCAGGACCGCCGGCACCAGCCCCGCCAGCAGCGGCAGCAGCAGCGCCGCCAGCCGCCAGCCGCCCGGGCCCTCCTGCGGCAGCAGGGCGAACAGCGGGAAGTCCGGCACCGGACCGAGCCGCGTACCGCCCGGCGACACCAGCGACCCGGCCCCGACCTCGAACCCCGGGCCCAGCGCGTACGCCGCACCCCACAGCACCGCGTTCGGCAGCAGCGCCACGGTGAGCAGCAGCAGCCCGACCAGCGCGACGGGCCCGCCCCCCAGCAGCGCCATCCCCCGCCCGCCGCCGGACACCGCGTCCAGCACCGCCGACACCGCCACCAGCAGCCCGCCCGCCGCGACCAGGCCCGCCCCGGCCACGCCGGCC
>NZ_MECK01000579.1 GCF_014596465.1 Streptomyces sp. CBMA123
ACCGGCGTCGCCGTGCTCGGCGGACCCGGCCCTACCGACGCCTGCCCGGCCGGCACCGCCTCCCTGCTCGTCCTGCCGCTCGCCGCCCGCGGCCGGCTGGTCGGGCTGCTCACCCTCGGCCGCACCGCCGCCACCCCGGCCTTCACCCCCGACGAGGCCGCCCTGCTCGGCGACCTCGCAGCCCGCGCCGCCACCGGCATCGACAACGCCCGCAGCTACACGCGCTCCCAGGGCATCGCGCTGGAGCTCCAGCGGGCCCTGCTGAGCGAGCCCGGCAGCCCGCACCAGAACCTCTCCCTCGCCTCCCGCTACCTGCCCTCCGGCAGCAGCTCGGTGGTCGGCGGCGACTGGTACGAGACCGTCCGGCTGCCCTTCGGCCGCACCCTGCTGGCCATGGGCGACGTCATGGGACACGGCGTCGAGGCCGCCGTCGACATGAGCCACTACCGCTCGGCACTGCGCGACATCGCCGGCATGGACCTGCCCCCGCACCGCATCCTGCGCCAGCTCGACAACGTCATCTCCGCCAACGACACCGCCCGCCCCGCCACCTGCCTGTTGGTCCTCGCCGACCCCGGCCGTACCCGCTGGACCCTCTCCAGCGCCGGCCACCTGCCGCCCGCCCTCATCACCCCGGACCACCCCACCGAACTGCTGCGCGTCCCCACCGGCCCACCGCTGGGCACCGGCCTCGGCGGCTACGAGCAGTCCACCCACCCGCTCGACCCCGGACAGACCCTGCTCCTCTACACCGACGGCCTGGTCGAGCGCCGCCACGAGGACATCGACACCTCACTGGCGCGCCTCGCCGCCCTCCGGCTCCCCGCCACCGGCGACCTCGACGAGCTCCTCGACGCCGTCCTGCACTCCCTCGCGCCACCCCCGGCCCCCGCCGCCGAGGACGACATCGCCCTCCTCGCCGCCCGCCCCAGGGCCCGCTGACGGGCCGTCCCGACGGCCCACGAATCCTGGTGCCGAACAATCGCCCGAACGGCACCCCGGCCCGGCGATGGGAACGCCCGGCGACGCTGGTGTTCCGCTGCGTCTCCTGCGGCCGCGAGCGCGTCGCTGCTCTCGACGGCGAACAGGTGGCCCTGGTGCGGCGGGACGCCCATCGGCCGGCCACCGCCGAGCCCGACCTGCGGCGGGTGGACGATCCGGCTCTCGGGGCGCAGCCCGGCGGGCTTCGGGGGGTGGTCGCTCGGGCCGCCCACCCTGGGGCGGCCCGGCCGGCCGGGACAGGGCCGATCACGGCCGAGTGGCCCGCCCCGGGCGCTGCTTCAGCTCCCGGGGCGGCCGCAGCGGCTCAGCCGCTCACTGGCTCGCCGGCTCAGTGGCTCAGTGGCTCAGTGACCGAATGACTCCGTGGCTCACCGGCGGCGGAACATCTTGCGCACCAGGTGAACGATCCCCCAGATCACCAGAATGATGAACAGGATGATCAGAATGACGACGACCAGCAGGAACTTGCCGAGCTTGGCGAAGAAGCCGGACTTCTTCTTCTCCTGCTTGGCCGCGAGGTGCTGGGCCGCGGCGCCCTTCACCTCGGCCTGCCGCACCCCGACGGGGGCGCCGGCGGCAGCAGTTCCGGCGGCAGGGACGGCAGCCGCGGTCGCGACGGTCCGGGGTGCGGCCACCGCCGTCGCGCTCGACGCCACGGCGCCGAGGCCGACGGCGGCCAGCAGTACCACCAGGGCGCCGGCTATCGAACGTGCGATCCGGTGAGTCATCGTGCTCCTCGTGCGGGTACGGAGCGACGGAGATGAGACCCGGCCGACCTTCTCTCATGGTCTGACCAGTATTTTTCTCATCTGCGCCTAGTATGCTCCTCTGAAAGTTCTACAGCGGTGTAAAAGTTTAGCGACGGGCCGACCCGGATCGAATCCAACCCAGGACCACGCAAGCCACCGCTCCGACGGGGGTTCCGTGGCAACTGTGGAGGATGACGCCGTGTCGGGTCGCAGGGGTTCCACCGAGACCGAGAATTCGTCGCACCGGGCCGGCGGACGCAGAGCGGCGAACCGCAAGTCCGGTACGGACCAGGACGGTTCCGACAAGGGCGCTTCCGGCAAGGGCGGTTCGGGTGCGGACATAGCCGACACCCGCCCCGCCGGCCGGGCCAAGCCGAAGCCCAAGCGCAGCACCAAGCAGAAGGTGCTCTGGGTGACGGCCGGCTGCACCGCCCTGCTGGTGCTCGCCGGCGGCGCCGTCTACTACCGGCTGAACAGCAACATCACCACCTTCGACGGCGACGCCCTCAGCAAGGACCGCCCCGAGGCGGCCGCACCGGACGCCCAGGGCCGCACCCCGGTGAACGTCCTGCTGATCGGTTCGGACAGCCGCGGCAACGGCAACAGCGACCTCGGCGGCGGCGGGGACGCCGGCGCCCGCTCGGACACCGCG
Organism: Streptomyces sp. CBMA123; assembly: GCF_014596465.1. Classification (GTDB taxonomy): domain Bacteria; phylum Actinomycetota; class Actinomycetes; order Streptomycetales; family Streptomycetaceae; genus Kitasatospora. The sequence continues at coordinate 2,404 of NZ_MECK01000579.1, forward strand.
ATCCTGCTGCACATCTACGCCGACCACAAGCACGCCGTCGGCATCTCGATCCCCCGCGACTCCCTGGTCACCATCCCGCCGTGCAAGCTCCCCAACGGCAAGTGGACCAAGGAGCAGAACAATGTGATGTTCAACAGCGCCTTCTCGGTGGGCAACACCGACCAGGGCAACCCGGCCTGCACCCAGAACGCCGTCGAGAAGCTCACCAACCTGCGCGTCGACCACACCATCGTGGTGGACTTCAGCGGCTTCGCCTCGATGACCTCGGCGGTCGGCGGCGTCGAGGTCTGCCTGCCGAACAACGTCTACGAGGGGGACCTCAACCCCAACCTCGGCCACAAGGGCAAGCAGGTCTTCGCCAAGGGCAAGCAGAAGGTCGAGGGCCAGTCCGCGCTGGACTACGTCCGGGTCCGGCACGGCATCGGCGACGGCTCCGACATCGGCCGCACCAAGCGCCAGCAGGCCTTCCTGTCCTCCCTCATCAAGGAGGTCAAGTCGCGCGGCATGGACCCGACCACCCTGCTGCCGCTCGCCGACGCCGCGACCAAGTCGCTGACCGTCGACCCCGACCTCGGCTCGGCCGCCAAGCTGATGTCCTTCGCCATGTCGGTCAAGGACGTCAACCTGCACGACGTCAAGTTCCTGACGGCACCCTGGCGTTACGAGGGCCCCCGGGTCGCCCTGGTCCACCCCGACGTGGACCAGCTCTGGGCCGCGCTCAAGGCCGACCGCACCATCGACGGCCAGGACGCCAGCGCCCAGAGCCCGGCAGCCACCGACTCCGCCGCCCCCAGCACCACGCCCGCCGCCGAGGCCACGCCCTCCCCCACCGCAGCCGCCAAGAACGACATCAAGGTCGCCGTGCTCAACGGCACCGGCGAGAGCGGCGTCGGCAGCAAGGCGGCCGAGGCCGTCAAGGGCGCCGGCTACACCGTCACCACCATCGGCAACGCGACCGGAAAGCCCCGCAGCACCACCGTGGTCGAGTACGGCACCGGCGAGCGCACCGCCGCCGAGGCGGTTGCCAAGCTCTTCCCGGGGGCGACCGTCGAGCCCGGCGGCAGGGGCCTGAACGTGGTCGTCGGCCGGGACTTCGCCGCCGACCCGGCCTCCGCCGCCACCCCCGCACCCGGCGCCCCGAACACCCCGGCACCACTGCCGAGCAGCGTCAGCGGCACCGCCCGCTCGGCGGACGACGACCCGTGCGCCAACGTGTCGTACGGCTGAGCCGCCCACCGCGGAGCGGACGTACGGGCGGGGGCGCCCACCGCGGACCTCGTGCCCGCGGGCGCCCCGCCCGTACTGGATGCCGGCTACCGGCCGTTCAGCGCCGCGCCCCGCAGGACGGGCAGAACGCGGCCCCCTCCGGCACGTCCTGGTGGCACTGCCCGCACTGGACGGGCTGGGCCAGTTTGAAGCCGCAACCGGGGCAGAACGGCGTGCCGTGGGTCTCCGTCCGGCACTGCGGGCAGACCAGTTGGCGTGGCGTGCGGACGTCGAACTCCGTACCGGACTGCTGGCCGACCTGGTAGGCCCGGTCCGTCACCATGTCGTTGAGGCCGCGCCGCTGCGCCGCCGCCGCCTCGGCCGCGGTGTCCGGGGCGCAGCTGAAGCACAGGCCCTGCTCCGGGTTGAAGCAGCGGCCGCAGACGTAGTGGGTGCACCGGGCGCAACGGTTGAAGTGCGACTGGGCGGTGTCGATCGCGCGCTGGAAGGCGGCGTCCCGCGAGGTGCCCCAGGTCTGGCCGGCCAGGCCGTCCGCGGCGTTGCTGATGGTGTTGGCGTTGCCGCCGAACATGTTCCAGGCCGCGCTGACGCCCTTGCCTATCCAGCCGGCCACCTGCCCCGTGGTGAACCGTTCGAACGGCGAGCGCCAGGTGTCGGAGCAGCGGTAGCAGGAGAACTCGAACTGGAAGCCCGCGCCGGTACCGTGCTGTTCGCACAGGTCGCGGTAGTTGTTGCTGAAGTTGATCTCGGAACTCACGTCGTCCCCGGTTGCTGAAAGTGGCCTCGTCGGCGTTCGCTCCCAGGGACGACAGGGGCCTTCGAACGGTTCCGCCAAGAACTCCTGACACTCTCTTCACAACCCGGCTTCACGACGTGGCTTCACAACCCGGAGACCGGCAGCAGTCGTACCCGCTCGGGGTCGAACGGCCGCCAGTCGGCGGGCTGTCCGCCACGGCAGACCCGCAGCCGGCACCAACTCCGCCCGGCGGGGTCCTGCCACCAGCCGCTGATCCGGCCGGGCGCCCAGGCGCCGTCGCCGGCGTCGACCTCGACCGGCTGGTAGACCCACCGGACCTCGGAGTCGGCCGGTTCCGTCGTCGGCACCGGCGGCCCGCCCGGATGCTCCACCACGGCTCCGCCTCCCGACGCCTCCGACGCCTCCCAGCCCGACCGGCCCCATCGGCCCAACCGGCCCCACCGGCCCGGCGGCCCGACCGATCCGCCCGGCCCGACCGCACCCGGCACCGCGGCCCGGCGCCGGAACTCTACAGCCGTGTAGCACACGGCGACCGGAGTTCCGGCGAAACCGTCCGGCTCAGTCCGCGGCGCGCCGCGACCGCCGGCGCCGCCACAGCGCGATCGGCACGACCCCCGCGAAGGCGAGCGCCGCCGGTGCCGGAGGCGTCTCCGACGGGGTGCCCGCCGCCCTGGAGGGCACCTTGTCGAAGGTGTCCGGGACGGGCAGGGTCGACCAGTTCGAGAGCGGCCAGGCCACCACGAAGGCCCGGCCGACCACGTCGTCCACCGGTACGAAGCCGTCCCCGGTGAGGATGTGGTGCGGGCGGGAGTCCCGGGAGTTGTTGCGGTGGTCGCCCATCACCCAGAGCTTGCCCTTGGGCACGGTGACGGTGCCGACCGGGTCGTTGTCGCAGGGCGCCGCCCCGGGGAACACGTACGGCTCGTCCAGCGCCACGCCGTTCACCTTGACCGGGCTGCCCGCGTTGCACTCGACGGTGTCCCCGCCGACCGCGATCACCCGCTTGATCAGGTCCTTCTCGTCCGCCGAGGGCATCAGGCCGACGGTGCTCAGCGCCTTCTGGACGGTGCTCATGACGCCGCCGGAGCTGGTCGTCGGCCCGTCCTCCAGCCAGCCGCCCGGATCGTGGAAGACCACCACCTCGCCACGCTCCGGCTCGGCGCCGAACCACGGGGTGAGTTTGTCCACGAGCACCCGGTCGCCGATCTGGAGGGTGTTCTCCATCGAGCCGGAGGGGATCGAGAAGGCCTGCACGAAGAAGGTCTTGATGCCGAGCGAGAGCAGCAGGGCGATCACCAGCAGGATCGGCAGCTCCTGCCAGAACGGGCGCTTCTTGCGCGCCGGCTTCGCGGGTGCCTCGGGCGACCCGGGCGCTTCGGAGGGCTCGGGCGTCTCCGACGACCCGCCCTTCGCGGCCGCCTCGGGCGTCGCGCCGGCCTCCGCCGCCCCCTCCGGCCCGGTCCCCGGCCTCTCCTCGGATCCGCCGCTCTCGCCGGACTCCGTGCTCTGCTGCACACTCATGTGATCGGCCCCTCCCGATGGCCTGGTGGGAGCCCTAAGCGGAGACCCCCTGTCAGGGAACGAACCTACCGAACAGAGGTTCCCGGGCGCGCCCTGATGTGGATCCGCTCCCCCTGCGGGCCGAACAGACTGAGGAACTCCACCGGCTGCGGACCGGCGTTGCCGAAGGCGTGCGGGGTCCGGGTGTCGAACTCGGCGGCCTCACCGGCCGTCAGCTCCAGGTCGTGCGGGCCGAGCACCAGCCGCAGCCGCCCGGACAGCACGTACAGCCACTCGTAGCCCTCGTGGACCTTCAACTCCAGCTCGGGACCGCTGTTCCGGCCGGGCGGCACGATGTGCTTGTACGCGTGCAGGCCGCCGAGGTGGCGGGTGAGCGGCACGATGGTCTGGCCGTTCCTGGTCACCGGGCGCGGGTGGATCCGCGGGTCGCCGGTGGCCGGGGCGCCGACCAGTTCGTCCAGCTGCACCCGGTACTCCCGGGCCAGCGGCAGCAGCAGTTCCAGGGTCGGCTTGCGCTGCCCGGACTCCAGCCGGGACAGCGTGCTGAGTGAAATGCCCGTCGCGGCGGCCAGTTTGGCGAGCGTGGTGCCGCGCTCCCGGCGCAGGGCGCGCAGCCGGGGGCCCACCGTGGTGAGGACGTTCTCGGACTCTTCGTCGGCCATGCCTGCTATTCGCCGGGACGGCAAGGGTGTTTGTCAATCCGGCACACCGTTGAGGACGTGCCCGGTGACTTCCGCCGGGGAGGCGGACGGCGGGGGCCCGGTGACGATCCGCCGATCGCCACCGGGCCCCCGCCTCCGGCTTCCCGGATTCCGGCCTCCCACTCACCGGACCCGCCAGTCACCGGGCCTGCTCCTCACCGGACCCGCCAGTCACCGGGCCTGCTCCTCACCGGACCCGCCGGTCACCGGCCCGCCCGGGCGCCGCTCCGCGCTCCGTGCTAGCGGTACTCACGCAGCCGGGGCCGCACCCCCAGCGCGGTCAGGCCCAGCGCCACCAGCAGGACGACCCCGCCCAGGGCCGCCGTGGTGCCGTCGAGGTCGCCGTCGGTCGCCGCGAGTGCCGAGTCCATCGCCGTCTGGTTGACCGTGATGGTGTCCCCCATGGCCGTGCTCAACTGCTCGAACTGGTAGTTGGACTGACCCTTGGCGAGCCCGGTGTTGAGCGTGATCGCGTCCTTGAGCTGCCCCGCGGCGCGCAGGTCGCGCATCCGGTGGTCGATCGCCTGGTACTCCTGGAAGGCCCCCAGGACCCGGTCGGCGGCGTCCTGTTCACCGGGGAAGGTGATGTTGTGCAGCTCGCTGCCCAGGAAGCCGCCGAAGGGCACGACGGAGTCGTCCGCCCGGTGCCGGTCGGCGGCGTCCTGCACCCGGGTGCGGTAGCTCGACAGGGTCACGCCGTCGAAGTGGGCGATCGCCTGGCTCTGGTCCAGGTAGGCCTGCTCCCAGACGGCCGCGCGGCCCGGGTCGATCAGGTAGCGGCTCTCGTCGGCGTTCATGTCGTACGCGACGGCGCGGGCCCGGCTGAGCGCTATCACCGAGTCGTAGGCGTTGCTCTTGGCGGTCACCAGGTGGTCCTCGGTGCGGCCGACCAGGGTCAGACCGGTCACCAGCACCACGCCGGTCAGCAGGGTGACGGCCGCCAGCGCCGGGTTGATCACCCGGCGGTAGCGCACGGCCAGCGCGCGCTGGAGCCCGAACAGCGCCGCGAGGGCGAGCAGGCCGACCACGAACAGCCACCACCAGCCGCTGTCGAGGGCGCCGCGCTGCTGGGCGTAGACGTGGTCGACGGTCGCCTCGTTGGCGGCGGTGACCTGGTCCGCGGCGGGCAGCAGCTGGCTGCGCAGCAGGTCGGAGGCCTGCCGGTAGGCGTCCAGGGCGGCGGGCGAAGGCTGGCCGGCCGGGGCCTTCGCCTGCTCCTCCAGCAGCTGGGCGCGGGCCACCAGGGCCTCGTAGCTGCCGAGCCGGCCGAGCACCAGCTGGACGGCGCGCTGCCCGGACGGGTCGCCGGCGGCGGACTGGGCGGCCCGCTGGAGGTCGTCGTCGGCCTGGTTGCGGCGCTGCTCGTAGGTGTCCAGGGTCTGCTTGCGCAGCGTGGCGTAGTCCTGGTCGTCGCCGACCAGCAGCAGGTTGGCGGCCTGGGCGTCCATGTCGCTGAGCGCGAAGTAGAGGTCGGCGGCGCGGGTGGCCTGCGGGGCGGCCTGGTGGCCGATGGTGTCGGTGCCGTCGCGGGCGCCGCCGAGCACCGCGGTGGCGGTGGCGCCGAGGCCGATCAGCGCGGCCAGGCTCAGCGCGGTGAGGCCGCGGACCAGGCGCGGGGTGGTCCAGTAGGAGCGGCTGCCGACCGTCCGGAAGCCCCGGCCGAACCGGGCCAGGGGGCCGGGCGGAATGCCCGGTCCGGCCGGCGCGGGACCGTCGTCCCCTCCGTCGGTCTCCTCCTCCGAGGTGGTCGCCCTGCCCGCTGTCGAGGTGGTCATGACCGCACGTTCCTTTCCCCCGTGACACGGTCCGCCGGGGCTCCCGGTGGGAACCGAACGCGGAACCGTTTCTCTCCGCCGCGCGACGCTAATGCCGCGCCACCGGCGATGAGACGTTTCCTGACGCCTCCTTGACACCGCTCGACGGGGTTCTTGACACTTCCTTAGCGTGGGGGGCCCGCCAGGGGGCCAGAGCCAGTCACGCCGCGTGCGGACCACGGACAACCTGGGGCGGGCCGACCGTCGGGCGCGGTGGGACCCGGAGCGACGTCAACGGGCGCTTCCCCGCGGCGGGTTCGCCCAGCTGGACCGATTACGGACCGGCGCCGTCACCACTACGCTACGTCGCATGACTTCTTCGGAGACGACCCCCGGGCGGGGCACGGCGGTGGTGATCGGCGGCGGACTGGCCGGTGTGGTGGCGGCCTGGGCGTTGCGGGGCTTCGCCGAGCGGATCGTCGTGGTGGAGCGGGACCGCTACCCGGACGAGCCGGTGTTCCGGTCCGGGGTGCCGCAGGGCCGGCACGCGCACCTGGTGCTGGAGGCGGGCCACCGGGCGCTGGAGGAGCTGATGCCCGGCATCAACCAGGAGCTGGCGGCCGCGGGGGCGCACCGGGTGTCCACCTCGGGCGACCTCAGGTGGCTCAGCTCGGCCGGGTGGATGGTCGACTACCCGGCCCGGATGGCCTTCCTCTCCTGCACCCGACCGGTGCTGGACAAACTGGTGCTGGACCGGGTCCGCACCGAGCCGTCGATCGAGTTCCTGGAGGGCACCGACGTGGTCGGCCTGCTCGGCTCGGGGCAGGCGGTGACCGGGGTGAAGGTCCGCGCGCGTGGCTCGGGGCGGGGCCCGGAGGACGGCTCGGAGAGCAGCTCGGGGAGCAGCTCGGGGCACGGCTCGGGACGCGGCGAAGTCCGCGACATCCCGGCGGAGTTGGTGATCGACGCGTCCGGCCGCTCGACCTCCGTGCCGAAGTGGCTCACCGAACTGGGCTGCCGCGCGGTGCCCGAGGAGCGGGTGGACGCCGGTGTCGCCTACACCTCCCGGCTGTTCCACCGTCCGCCCGGTGTCGACCTCGGCTACCAGGCGATCTACCTCCAGACCAAGGCCCCGGACAAGCCGCGGATGGGCGTCCTGCTGCCGGTGGAGGGAGACCGCTGGATCGTCAGCCTGGCCGGAATGCGCGGCGCCGAACCCGAGCCCGGCGCCGAGGGCTTCACCAAGCACCTGTCGCAACTGCGCGACCCGGCCCTGCGGGAGATGCTGCGGGAGGCCGAACCGGCGGGCGAGGTGCGCGGCTTCCTCCCCGGCCCGGGCGTACGACGGCACTACGAACGCAGCGCCCCCGAGGGCCTGGTGGTGGTCGGCGACGCGGCGAGCACCTTCAACCCGGTGTACGGCCAGGGCGTGACCGTCTCGCTGTTCTGCGCCCAGGTGCTGCGCCGCACCGCCGCGCGGCACGGCGGCGTCGGACACGCCACGGCCCGCGACGCCCGGCGGGAGGTCGCCGCGGTGTCCAAGACGGCGTGGATGATGTCCAGCGCCGAGGACGTCCGCTTCACCGCCACCACCGGCGGCCCTTCCGGCGCGCTGGTCCGGCTGCAGCACCGCTACCTGGACAAGGTGCTGCGGGGCGCCACCCACAACCCCGAGGTCACGGCGGCGTTCCACGAGGTGCTGTCCCTGGTGGCGCCGCCGACCCGGCTGTTCCACCCCTCGGTGGTGGCCGCCGTGCTGCGCGGCTGACGGCCGCCGCGGCCGACCGGGCGCGCCCGGGCGCACTCAGGTGCGTCCGAGCGCGCCCGTCACCTCCGATGCGTCCATCGCGTCGGATGCATCCGTCACCCCGGCTGCGTCCATCGCTTCGGATGCATCCGTCACCCCGGGTGCGTGTCGGATGCGTCCGTGAATTCGCATGCGTCCGTTCCGACCGGCCGCTACCCTGACCCACATGTCTACGCCCCGAATCTCCTAGCTGACGGACCCGCCTCCACGCCACCCGTGTGTCCGCTAGCTGTTTCGGAGCGTTATCCCATGATCACCACCCGTGGTGTCGACCTGCGCGTCGGCGCCCGCCTGCTGCTGTCCGACGTCACCCTGCACATCGCCCCCGGCGACCGGATCGGCCTGGTCGGCCGCAACGGCGCCGGCAAGACCACCCTGCTCGCCACGCTCGCCGGGCAGCTGCCGCCCGCCGCCGGCACCGTCACCCGGACCGGCCCGGTCGGCTACCTCCCGCAGGACTCCCGCGCCGCCGACCCGGCCGTCACCGTCACCGACCGCATCCTGTCCGCCCGCGGCCTGGACGCCGCCGTACGCGCGCTGCGCACCGCCGAGCAGGCGATGGCGCGGGCCGCCTCCCCCGCCGAGGAACGCCGGGCGATGGACGCCTACGCGCGCGCCGACGCCGAGTTCCAGGCCCGCGGCGGCTACGCGGCGGAGGCCGAGGCCGCCCGGGTCGCGGCCGGGCTCGGGCTGCCCGCCCGGGTGATGGACTCCGCCGTCGGCACGCTCTCCGGCGGTCAGCGGCGCCGGGCCGAGCTGGCCCGCATCCTGTTCGCCGACCACGGCACCCTGCTGCTGGACGAGCCGACCAACCATCTGGACGCCGACTCGGTCGCCTGGCTTCGCGGCTTCCTCGCCGCCCACCAGGGCGGGCTGGTGCTGATCAGCCACGACCTCGGCCTGCTCGCGGAGACCGTCAACCGGGTCTTCCACCTGGACCCGCAGCGCGCCGCGATCGACGTCCACAACACCGGCTGGCAGGCCTACCTGGACCAGCGCGCGGCCGACGAGCGCCGCCGCACCCGGGAACGGGCCAACGCCGAACGCAAGGCCGCCGCGCTGCACGCCCAGGCCGACCGGATGCGGTCCCACGTCGCGACCGCGACCACCGCCCGCAGCATGGCCCGCCGCGCCGACCGGATGCTCGCCGAGCTGGAACCCGTCCGGCAGGCCGAGCGCACCGCCCGCATCCGGCTGCCCGAGCCCGCGCCCTGCGGCCGGATGCCGCTCGGCGCGGTCGGCCTCACCAAGGCCTACGGCGACCGGACGGTGCTGACCGGCCTGGACCTCGCCGTCGACCGCGGCGCCCGGCTGGTCGTGCTCGGCCTCAACGGCGCCGGCAAGACCACCCTGCTGCGCGTCCTGGCCGGCCACGAGCGACCGGACTCCGGCCGGGTCGTCCCCGGCACCGGCCTGCGGATCGGCTACTTCGCCCAGGAGCACGACACCCTGGACCCGGCGCGCAGCGTCCGGGACAACCTGGCCGCCGCCGCGCCCGACCTGACCGACGGTGAGTTGCGGACCGTCCTCAGCGCGTTCCTGTTCCGCGGCGACGACGCCGACAAGCCGGCCGGCGTGCTGTCCGGCGGCGAGAAGACCCGGCTGGCGCTGGCCGGCCTGGTCCACTCCGGCGCCAATGTGCTGCTGCTGGACGAGCCGACCAACAACCTCGACCCGGCGTCCCGGGCGGAGGTGCTGGCCGCGGTCGGCACCTACCCGGGGGCGATCGTGATGGTCACCCACGACCCGGGCGCCATCGAGGCGCTGCGCCCGGACCGCGTGCTGCTCCTGCCGGACGGCGACGAGGACCTCTGGCACGACGCCTACCTGGACCTGGTCACCCAGGCCTGAGGCGCCACCCCCAGCCGTAGCGGCCCGTCGGCCCGAGACAGGTACGACCGCCGGGCCGCTACGGCGTGCGCGGGCTGGGGCCGTGGTGACGGCCCGAACTGTCTTCGAGCACGGCAGGACCGGGTTTCTCGGCGTCGGCGCCTACGCCGACGGACGCCGCTGCCAGGAGTGAGCCGCCGGCACGTCGTCGTGCCGCGTACGGCAGCCGGGCGCCCCGCCGCAGGCGTGCGAGCCGACCCGCGCCCGGTATCGATCACCGTGACTTCTCGACGCGCCGGCGCAGTCGGGGCAGGCGCGCCAGGGCGTCGTCGCCGGCGCGCCGTTGTACCTCGTAGAGCACGCCGTAGGCGAACACGTGCCGACGGTCGGCGTCCGCCTGCGCGCCGAGGTCGACCAGAGTTCGGCGGGCCACCACGCTGTCGTGCTGGTTGCCCAGTACCTTGTGCAGCTTCTTCATCCGGGCCGCGTACGTGGCCAGGCGCTTCGCGGTGGTCCGGCCGGCGGCCGGCTGCGCGCACTCGGCGGTGTAGCGGGCGCGCTTGGCGGCCTTGCGGGCGCTGTGCAGTGCCTCGTCCTGTGGGGGGCCGGCCGGCGTGCCGAGCGCCGTGTCGAGTCGGTGCAGAGTCCGGCGCTGCTCGCGCCGCAGGGCGCCGGCCAGGTAGTCGCCGACGTCGCGGCGGGCCCGGCGTCGCAGTGGCGGGTGCGCGAGGAAGTCCTCGAGGTCGTCGAGCAGGGTGAAGTACCGGGCTCCGTCGAGTTCGTCGACCGCCCGCTGCCAGGCGGCCTGGTAGCCGCGGGCGTAGCGTTCGGTGATCCGGGCCCGCAGGGCGCCCTCGCGCATGGCTGCAGGGACGGAGTCCAAGGCGTCCGTCAGCTGGCCGGCGAGTACCTCCTGGTCGCGGGCTTCACCCAGAAGCCTTGCGAGCCAGCGCAGTTGATCGGCCAGCGGTGTGGACCGGCGAGTGTCGAGCAACCGTCGGTGAGCCTTCAGCAGGCTCCGCAGCCGACGCGCCGTGATCCGCATCTGATGCACGGAGTCCTCCTCCCCGCAGCGCACCGCCCCGTCCACCTCCAGCAGCCTCTCGTACTGGGTCCGGATGCCGCGCATGACGAGTTCGCCGGCGGTTCGTGCCTCGCCCGTGTCCCGTGGCGCGGTGGGTCCGGCCTGGGCGGTGCAGGTGGAGCCGAGTGCGTGGGCGAGCTTGGACGGCCACGGGGAGCGGGTGAGGCCCGCTGCGGCGAACACGGCGTCGATGCCATCGAGCAGCGACCGCGTGCCGTGCTTCAGCTCGACTTCGAACTCGGTCCATCCGCTGGCCCGCACCGTGGCGCCGCCGGCCGAGTCCGCAGCGGTCGAGGGCACGCTCCTCCCCCGCCGGCCGGGGGCGCTTGGCGCCGGCGCGGGGTCGAATGCCTGGGCTGCCACCCGGTCCTCGGTGACCTCCGCCAGTATCCGGCCCGTGTCGTCGAGCAGCTGCCGCCGGGACCGGTGGGTGCGTAGCTGGGCCACGGGGAGGAGCGGCGCGCCGCGCGTGAAGGCCGCGAGCCGGTAGACGAACTGCGCAGGCACCTCGTGTGGGTCTCCTGGGCCGAGCGGGAGGTGCACTTCCCGCCGCGAGTCGGCGTCGAGCGGCAGCTTGACGTGCCAGCCGGCGTCGCTGCCGCCGCTTCTGCGGCGAGCCGTGATCCTTCGGAGCAGAAGACGCAGGTCCGGGGTGTCGTAGTAGACGGCGTCGAGGTCCTGCGGCTCGGCACGGCGGATTGCCGCCACGCCGGGCAGGTCCTCCAGGTCCGTCGGCGGCAGTGCGAGCCCGTCGTACTTGCGTTCGATCTCCTTCAGTTCCCTGGCCATGCTTCAGCGCCTTCCCGCGCCGGCCCCGACCACACCCTGATGGCGGGACGGCCTCGGCGGCCGCGAAGCGCAGGGCATGCTCCCCCAGGGCGGGGGCAGACGGCTGTTGATCGCCGCTCGCCGGGCGCGGGGTGTGTCGAGCCGGGCCGGGTGTCTCCCACCGGGATAGTCGTTCGTACAGCATCAGCGGGTGTGGGGCGCCGGTTCGGCGACTCGCGCCCTCACGTGCCCCACCCGACACCGGAGGACTGATGGACGACAAACAGCCGGGCCCCGTGAAGAAGATCTTGGACGCCGTCACGGAGGTGGTACGCGATGACGACCGGCCGTCGGCCCGAGTGCCCGGTGCGCCGAGCAGCGAGTCCCCGCAGCTGGCGGAGCCGACCGAGCCGAAAGCTCCGCTGGCCGCGAAGCCGGACCAGCAGGCGCCCCTCCCGCTGTCGCCCACCGGCCGCGACACCGGCGCCCCCGCGGACGCGGCGGCGCAGAACGGCGGCTACCTCACCACCGCCCAGGGTGTGCGACTGCCGGACTCCGATCACTCGCTGAAGGCCGGACCACGCGGCCCCGTGCTATTGCAGGACCATCACCTGCGCGAGAAGATCACCCATTTCGACCACGAGCGGATCCCCGAGCGGGTGGTGCACGCGCGCGGCGCCGCAGCGCACGGTGTGTTCCGCGGCTACGGCACCGCGGCCGGCGTCTGCAAGGCGGCGTTCCTGGCCGAGGACGTCGAGACGCCGGTGTTCGTGCGGTTCTCCACCGTGCTGGGGTCGCGCGGTTCGGCGGACACGGTGCGTGACACCCGCGGGTTCGCCACCAAGTTCTACACCGCCCAGGGGGTGTTCGACCTGGTCGGCAACAACATCCCGGTGTTCTTCATCCAGGACGCGATCAAGTTCCCGGACGTCATCCACGCGGGCAAGCCGCACCCGGACCGGGAGATCCCGCAGGCGCAGAGCGCGCACGACACGTTCTGGGACTTCGTGTCGCTGCACACCGAGGCCACCCACCACACCCTGTGGAACATGTCCGACCGGGGCATCCCGCGCTCCTACCGGATGATGGAGGGCTTCGGGATCCACACCTTCCGCCTGGTCAACGCCGACGGTGTGAGCACCTTGGTCAAGTTCCACTGGAAGCCCAAGCTCGGCGCGCACTCCCTCGTCTGGGAGGAAGCCCAGCTGATCGGCGGCATGGACCCGGACTTCCACCGGCGCGACCTCGCCGATGCCATCGAGGCGGGCAACTTCCCGCAGTGGGAACTCGGCATCCAGACCTTCCCCGACACCCCGGACCAGGCCTTCGAGGGCATCGACCTGCTCGACCCGACCAAGATCGTCCCCGAGGAGCTCGCCCCCGTCCAGCCGATCGGCCTGATGACGCTCAACGCCAACCCCACCAACTACTTCGCCGAGACCGAGCAGGTCGCCTTCCACCCCGGCCACCTCGTTCCCGGCGTCGACATCACCGACGACCCCCTGCTCTCCGGCCGGCTCTTCTCCTACCTCGACACCCAGATCACCCGCCTGGGCGGGCCGAACTTCGCACAGATCCCGATCAACCGCACCCATGCCCCGATCAACGACATGCTCCGCGACGGATTCCACCAGGACGCCGTCCACAGCGGCGTCGCACCGTACAAGCCGAACTCGCTGGACGGCGGCTGCCCGTTCTTCGCCAAAACCGCGGAGCACGCCCTCGTGGAGTACCCGACCCCGATCGCCGCGAGCGCCAAGGTACGTGAGGCGCCCGCCTCGTTCGACGACCACTTCAGCCAGCCCCGCCTGTTCTGGCTGAGCCTGAGCCCGGTGGAGCGCGAGCACGTCATCGCCGCCTACACCTTCGAGTTGTCGAAGGTGTACGAGCAGGCGATCAAGGAGCGCGTGCTGGCCGTGCTGGCGCGGGTCGACGACGGGCTGTGCCGCGAGGTCGCCACCGGCCTGGGCCTGCCCGCACCGACCGCCAAGGCGCACGCCGACGTCACCTCCAGTGCGGCCCTGTCCCAGCTGGGGCAGCGCTGGCCGGCGACCGGCCGCGTGCTCGGCATCATCGCCGGCACCGGCAGCGACCCCGGCGCGGCGCGCGAGATGCGTGAAGCCGCCCTGGCCGCAGGGCTGTTGCCGCTGGTCATCGGACCCACCGGCGCCCCGCTGGCCGAGGGTCTCGCCGTTCAGCGGACCTTCGGCGCCGCCCGGTCCGTCGAGTTCGACGCGCTGCTGGTGGCCGACGCTCCCGCCCCCGGGGCCGACGACCGCGGCGCGCGTGACGCCAAGTCCGGCGCCGTCGCGGGCGGGCAGCCGGCAATCGACTCCCGGATCGTCCTGCTGGTCAACGAGGCCTACCGGCACGCCAAGCCGATCGCCGGCCTCGCGGACGCCCGCGCGCTGTGGGCCGCTGCGGGGGTCGACCCGCAGGCACCCGGCGTGTTCACCGAGACCGACGCCGCGCGGGCCGTCGCGGCCCTGGTGGGGCAGCTGGGCACGCACCGGGTCTGGGAACGCTTCCCGGCCCGGGCGCACTGAGCCCGCCGGCCGCCGGGCCGAAGCCTCGGGCCGGCTGAAGCGGTCGCTTCGGCGGGCCCCGGGCCGGCGTCTGCTGCTGCGACGTGCAGCCGACATGTCCGTTCCGTCGCGTCGGTCGGTGGCCGGCGGCTCGCAGGCTGCGCGCGAGCAGGCCGAGGCCGGAGTCGTCCGCGAGGTGGCGAACTACCTGGGCAGCACCCCGGCCGTACGCCGCGCCTCGTACGTCGATCCGCGGCTCATCGCACTCTTCGACGAAGGGGCCACGATCGCCCCTGCCCTCGGTGAGCTCGGCGCGGACGGCGCACCGGTCGCCACGCACGGCCCGGTCGAGGACGCCGTCCGCGCCCTGCTCTCCTGATTCCGCGGCTGAGCCGCGCGTATGCGACGGGGTGGCGGTCCAGCCACCGCGTTCCCCCTCCCAGGACAACGGGAGCGCGTAGCCCATGGATCAAGAGAAGGCCCCGGAACTGGAGGCCTGCGGCGCTCCGAATGACCGGCCCGGCCGCACACAGGAGACACCGCACGCGGGCCAGGGCGCCCTGGCCCGCGAACCGGCTTGACCTGCCCTCACCGACTGGACGAAGCCTTCGGCTGGGCCGCCCTCGCGGTGTCAGTGGCCGAGCGCGTTGGCGAGTTCCTTCTTGTTCATCGTGGAGCGGCCGTGGATGTTGCGCCTCTTGGCCTCGTTGTACAGCTGCTCCTTCGTCGGGCCCTGGGAGACGGGGTGCGAGCGCCGGCCGCCGCGCCGGGAGGACGTGTCGTGGAGGGAGGAGCGGCTGGCGGTCTTCGACTCGCCGTGGCGGGCGCGTTCCTTGTTCACGGTGCGCGCGGCGATCTCCTTGGCCCGCCTCTCGCTCTCGCCGCGGTCCAGGGCGCTGTCCTTGATGTGCTCGTACTGGCGTTCACGCTTCTTGCTCGAACCGGCGGGCATGGTCTTCTCCTCGATTGATGGGGTGCGCCACGGCGCTTGCCCCGAACGTAGGGCTCGACGCGGCTCCCTGCCGCACGGGTACGCCCGGCGGGGGTCGTCACCGTCGCCGATCGGGTGAGGACCGCCCCTCCCGCTCACTTGTGCTCGTCTTCGCGGGGATCACTGCCGGCCGGACCGGGACCGACCCGGGACACACACGATGAAAGGTGGAGACGCGATGGGGCACGGCGGCAATGTGATCCAGGAGCTGATGACCGACCACCGCGAGGTGGAGAAGATGTTCGCCCGGATCCAGGCGATGACCGGCGGCGGGCAGCAGCTGCGGGACATGGTGGACGAGGTCACCATCGAGCTGGTGCGGCACTCGGTCGCAGAAGAGCAGTACCTCTACCCGGCGGTACGCGAACACATCCAGGGCGGCGACGAACTCGCGGACAAGGAGATCGCCGACCACGGCCGCGTCGAGAAGCTCCTCAAGCAGTTGGAGAAGATGGACACCGACGACCAGCAGATGAACCCGGTGCTCCAGCAGCTGATGAACGAGGTCGCCGCCCACGTCCAGGACGAGGAGAACAACCTCTTCCCCAAGCTGGCCCAGGCCTGTACGGCCGAGCAGCTGGACGACCTCGGCGACAGGATCCGCCGGGCCAAGTCCATGGCGCCCACCCGCCCGCACCCCTCGGCGCCGAGCACCCCGCTGGCCAGCAAACTGCTCGCCCCGGGCGCCGGCCTGGTAGACCGGGCCCGCGACTTCGTCACCGGCCGCGGCAAATCCTGAACCGGATACGGCTGGTGCCCGGGGACGAAGCATCGCCGCCTCTCGCCCCGGGCACCCCTGGCCGCGCCTGCCGGGCCTGACATGGGTCATCCCGCCGACCAGAGCAGGCAGCCTGGACTGACCGGCCACGAAGGGGCCCCGCCATACGCTTCGGGCGCGACGCCGAGCGCTACGCAGTCCGGCTCGAACCGTCCCGCCGAATCGCACGACCATGAGCACGAGCGCCACCACAGCCTTGGGATCGTCTGCTGCTGACCGTTCCCGCGGTGCTGCTGCTCAGCTTCACCCCGCCCGCGCCCGGCTCCTTCACCACCTCCTGGGACGGCGCGGACGCGACCGTGGAGAAGACCGACTACGCCGCCGCGGTGGACGTGGCGGCGCTCCCCCACCGGGCACGACGGGCAGGTGCTTGCGGCTGGCGCCGGTTCGGCGGGGACGCCGTGCCGACGCCGGCCGTTCTCATGGCCTCCTGATCCACGCGCGGACCGCGTCCTGTTGACCTTTCGACGGGGTGGCCCGGGGGTCCGGGGTCGGTCAGCCTCCGCTGAGGCGGATGGCTTTGACGAGGAGCAGGACGGCGCTCAGGACGAGGTAACCGCGCAGCGCGAGCATGCCGAGGCGTAGGCCCGGTGACCACTGGACGGGCTTGAGCAGGGCCAGTGGTGGCATGCGCCAGGCCAGCTTCTCGGCGTGCGGCATCACGTGTGGCGCCGGCCTTGCCGTGCCCCTGCGGCGCTCGGCGATCCGCAGGCCGATCGCCGCCGCGAGCAGGCCCGCGACCAGGATTCCGGCCAGCCAGATGGTGAGGCCCTTGATGTCGACAGACGGGAAGAGCGTGGCAACCATCAACGTGCCGGAAAGCAGCAGCAGGACGGCGATGATGACGGTGGCGAGCAGGTTGAGCCAGCGCGGGTTGACCCAGGGGCCGAGGACCTCGGGGTCGTTGCAGAGCAGCAGCAGGAAGACGCTGGCGGAGGGCAGGAGGAGGCCGGCGAGGGCCTGGACGGCTTCGGTGATGACGCCGAGTGGTGCGCCGGGGATGAGGACGATGGCGGCGGCGACCAGCACCATGAGGCTGTAGGAGGCGTAGAACTGCTTGGCCTCGCCGAAGCCGCGGTGCAGGGAGTGGCGGAGGTTGAAGACGTCGCCGAAGGCGTAGCTGGTGGCGAGGGTGACGGCGGCGGCGCCGATGATGCTGGCGTCCATGAGGACGATGGCGAACATCACCGCCATGGCGTGGCTGTGCTGGTCGAGAGCCTGGGCGATGCCGCCGGCGTCGGTGAAGTGCCCTTCGAACGGAGTACCCCGGACCGCGTAGTCGGCGATGATGACCAGGGCTGCCGCTCCGACGACGACCACGATGGAGCCGATGACGGTGTCGGCGCGTTCGTAGCCGATGAAGCGCGGGGTGATGCGTTTGTCGATGACGTTGGACTGCTGGAAGAACAGTTGCCAAGGGGCGACGGTGGTGCCGACGATCGCGATGATCAGCAGGACGGCGTCGCTGGTGATACCACCCTGAATGCTCGGGACGACGAAGTCGTGCGCGGCGCGGCCCCATTGGGGCTGTGACATGAGGGTGAGCGGGATGAGCAGCAGGCTGACCGCGATGAGGGCGAACATCGCTCGTTCCCAGCGGCGGAAGGAGCCGCTGCTGGTGACGGCGATCAGCAGCAGGGCGGAGATCGGTACGACCAGGTACTTGGAAACGCCGAGGAAGTCGGCGGCGAGCGCGATGCCGATGAACTCGGTGACGATGGTGAGGAAGTTGAGGATGAAGAGGTCCCCGACGCTGAACCAGCCCCAGAACCGGCCGAACCGTTCGTTGATCAGCCGGGCGTGGCCCACGCCGGTGACCGCGCCGAGGCGGACGACCATCTCCTGATTGACGATCAGCACCGGGATGAGCAGCAGCAGTACCCACAGCAGGCTGTAGCCGTGGTTCTGGCCGGCCTGGGCATAGGTGGAGACGCCGCCGGCGTCGTTGTCGCCGACCATGACGATAATGCCGGGCCCGACGATGGCCAGCAGGGTCAGCAGGCGGGCCTTGAGGCCGGGGCGTTCCTCGGCGTGTTCGCGGGGAATCCGTCCGAAGGCGCCCTCGATGTCGCCGAGATGGGCCTCATCCAGGACGGCGCTGGGACGGGACGGCGTCGTTGGAGGAGGCGTGGGCCGGGGCGCGGGCGCGGTCTTCGGGGTGGCCGCAGGCTCCGGGGTGGGCGACGGCTCAGGGCGGGCCTCGGGTTTCGGGGGCTTCTCGTCCTTCGGAGGCTGGGCCGGATGCTGTCCCTCCTGCCGTCGGCCGGGTTGGTCGGGCGGCTGCTGGGGGGCGGTCATGCGCCCTGGCCCGTCGTGTCGTTGGGCCGTCCGCCCGGCTGGGTCTCCTCCACGCGATGGGCCGGGTGGGGGGCCGGCTCGCGGCGTCGCCAGTCCTCGGGGATGACCGTCTCCAGGATGTCGTCGACGGTGATGACGCCGAGGATCCGGTCCTGCTCGTCGACGACGGGGACGGTGAGCAGGTTGTAGTCGGTCATCAGCAGGGCGACGTCCTCGACGTCGGTGTCCGGGAGCACCCGGACGGGGTCGGTGACCATGATCTGGTCGAGGTCGGCATGCGGGTCGGCCTGGAGCAGGGCCACCAGGGTGGCGGTGCCGATCAGGCGGGGATCGGGCTCCTCGACCACATAGACGCTGGTGATCGCCTCGGGCTGCAGCGTCTGGGCGGCGCGGACCAGATCCAGGGCTCGGGCGACGGTGGCGCTCGGAGGCGCGGTGAGGATGTCGAGGGCCATCAGGCCGCCGGCGCTGGAGGGATTGAAGCCCATCAGCGTGAGGACCTTGGTGCGCTGCCCGGCGGGCAGGGCGTCCAGGACCGGCTGGCGGCGGCGCTGCGGGAGGTCGTTGATGGCGTCGGCGGCGTCGTCCGCGTGCATCCGGGTCAAGACGGCCGCGATCTCGGCGTCGCCCCGCTCGGCGAGCAGGCGGGTCTGCGAATCGGGTTCCAGTTCTTCGAAGACGTCCGCCTCCAGTTCGGGGTCCGCGTGGACGGTCTCCAGGATCTCGTCGGATTCCCTACGGTTCGCGTCCTCCAGCAGGTCTGCCAGGTCGGCCGCCTTGAGGTGGCCCAGGCGCCCGAACGGGCCGCGTGCCCGGGCCGACTGAGCGTGGCCGATCAGCGGTTCGAACGCCTTCCAGTCCCGCCAGTGCGGCTCGGATCTTCCCCCGAGCGCGAACAGGCGGGGCCGGTGCGGCTGGGTGTCCAGGCGGTCGACCACCCAGCCGTCGGGCCGCTCGCGCAGCTCGATGTCGTGGGCCTTGACGAGCTCGACATCGGCGACGTCGATCACCCGGTGGCCGAGTACATCGGCGCGCAGCAGAACCTCGCCCTCGCGCCGCTCGAACGGGCGCAGGTCCACCACCTCGCGGGTGAGCCGGATACGGTCGCCGTCGAAGTCCGCCACCTGCTCGGCGGGCAGGAACACCTCACGCTTCTCGATCTGCGCGACGAGGCCGGTCACCAGCGGGTAGTCGCGACCGCGCAGGCGGACGATCACGTCGGCGAGGCGGCCCACCACCTCACCGCCGCGCCCCACCAGCGGGCGACGAAGCAACCGGGACAACAACACGACACGGTCCACGCCCCGAAGCTAACCGAGCTCACACCTGTGTGCCTGTCCTCAACGAGCAGGCGGTGGCGAAGCACCCCGAGCGGGCTAGTCACCACCCCAGCCGGCCTGCGCCGCAGCAGGCGCCCACGAGCGGCTCGCTGCCGGGCGGTGCGAGCTGGATGTGGTCGAGGGCCGTGATCACGTGACGGACTCCGTCCGGTTCAACAGGCGTACGGGATGGACGTGGCCTCGCTGCTCACCCGGCCCGGGTCCGGTCAGCCCCCGCGCTCTGCCGGTGGGCGGCGTCGACAAGCAGGTGGGTGACATCGGCGGGCAGGTCGAGATGGTGGATGATCCAGACGGCGTCATGGCCGTGGGTGGCGAGTACCCAGGCGGCGTAGAGGCGGTTCAGGCTGGGGGCGTGCGGGCCCAGCAGCATGGGCCGGACGGCTTCCATCGGGAATCCCTCCAGGGCTTGGCCGTCGAACCAGTTACTGTCCGTGACTGGGGGCAGGCTCTGGCGGGCGTGCCGTTCACGGTTGTGTCGGCTGTGCAGCAGGGCCGCGACGATGACGAACGCCGCCGTGCCGGCGCCGATCAGGGTGCCGCCGATCACCGCCCGGTCCCCGGCCGGAGCGGTGGTGAGGGCGACCAGCTCCAGAACGATCAGGAGCAGGACGCCGAGCAGCGCCATGCCCTCCCCGGTGCGGGGCCGCAACCTGGTCCTCATCGTGCTCTTCTTTCTCGTCTCGTACTTCCATCGTGGCCCTGGTGCGGCCTCGCTGCGCTGGGCTGGTCGGACCCGTTTCGGGCCGTGTGGCACTGTGCGGGCCAGGCCAGTGCCTCGTGCTCGGTGCGGTCGTCCTCCTCGTCCAGGTGCCGGTGGAGGTCCCGCACACCTGCCGCAGGAGGTGCTGAACGGCACGGAAACCCGCTGGCCCGCCCTTGGTCTTTCCCGGCCGGCCTCAGACCCGGTGGGCGGCGACGTAGCGGGCCGGGTCCCGGCCGAACTCGCCGTGCCAGCGCCCCAGGCACTGCTCGGCGAAGGTGCGGCCGGTGGCGACGATCTCGTCCAGCGGGTCCAGGTAGCCGGGGACGTGCGGCGGTTCGAGGCCGGCCGCGACGCGGGCGGACAGGCCGGTCCGGGCCAGGCGCAGCAGTTCGGCGGCCAGCGGGCGGACGGGGTCGCCGCCGAGGCGGGTGGCCAGGCCCCGGACGGGCAGTTCGGCGAGCGCGGCGCGGTGCTGCGCGAGGGTGTAGTGGCCGAGCAGGTCCCAGGCGGCGGCGAGGGATCCGGGGTGGTAGCTGAGGCCGGTCCACAGCGCGGGGACGGCGGCGGAGAAGGGGTGCGGCGGGCCGTCCGCGCCGCGCAGTTCGAGGGTGTCGCGGACCCTGGTGTCGGTCCAGAGCTGGTTCAGGTGGGCGCTCCAGTGGGCGGGGGTGGGCCTGCCGCCGTCCGGGTAGCCGTGCCGGAGGAGTTCGGCGAAGGTGCGGTCGGGTGCCGGGTGGTAGCGGCCGGCCGGGTCGCGGTAGTGGATCAGCGGGATGTCCAGCGCCCAGTCGATCACGTCGTCCACGGTGACGCCGGGCCGCAGCGCGGGCGGCAGCACGCCGCTGCGTCGCGGGTCCATCCGCAGCCAGGACCAGCACCGGTGGGACAGCAGGCCCTCCGAACGACCCTCCTGGAGTGGGGAGTTGACCAGTAGGGCGGAGACCACCGGTGCGGCGGCCACCTGGGTGCGCAGCTTGCGGGTGAAGTCCTCGGGAGAGAGGTAGTCCAGGGTGACCTGGGTGGACAGCGACAGCGCCATGACATTGCGGGCCCGGCTGCCCGGCTCGCCCAGCCCGGCGAAGTGCTCCCGCATCAGGGCGCCCCTGGTCATCGGCACCCACTCCATGTCCGCCGGGCGGTCGAAGGGCAGGTAGCCGCCGGGCAGCAGGGCCAGGCCGAAGCGGTCGGCCAGTTCGGCGAGTTGCTCCAGCGCCGCCCGCAGGTCGTCGACCGCCTTGCCGACGCCGGGGGCGGGCGTGGAGGAGTACTCGATCTGCCCGCCGTGCTCCAGGGTGATCTGGCTGCCGTCCGGGCGCAGCACCCCGGTCAGCCGGCCGGCGTCCTCCTGCCGCTCACCGCCCCACCGGGCCAGCACCGCCTCCAGGACGGCCTGGACGCCGCGCTCCCCGGAGTAGCGGGCGGCCAGCCCGGTGGCCGGGTCGACCAGGCCGCACTCGACCTCGATGCCGACCTGCTCGCGGCGGGCCGGGCGGAACGGGGCCCGGAGATCCGCGCGGGTGAGCTCGCGGTCCGTCACGCGGTGCCCACCCGGGTGGCGATCCGGGGGTGGCCGGCGCGGTCGAGCAGGGCACCCACGGCGTCCAGGGCGGACCGGGCGGCGCCCTGGCACCAGGCGTGGGCGCCGGACAGGTGCTCGCCGGCGAAGAAGATCCGCGGGCCGTCGACCGGGTGCGGGGCGCCGAGCACGGACAGGTAGCGGGTGTGCTCGCCGGGCGTGAGGTGGGCGAAGGCACCGCCGCCCATGCCGGTCTGCACGTCCCAGTCGCAGTGCAGGATGTCGTCGACGTCCGCGGTGATGCCGGGGTGGAGCCGCTCCAGACAGGCCAGGACGAGGGCGTCCCGGTCGGCTGGCGGCAGCGCGGTGAAGCGCCGGGCGTTGGCGCCCCACAGGTAGGCGCCGAGCAGGGCGGTCGGTTCGGCCGAGCGCAGCGGGTCGCGGGCGGCCCAGTGCGGACCGGGGCCGCCGTTGACGCCGTCCTCGACCCACACCGCGTTGTCCGAGGGGTACCAGCACTGCTGGATCGGCAGGTCGGTGAAGCTCCCGCCGCCGTGGATGCCGTCCGCCAGCTCCCACCGGCGGCGGGTGAGGTGCAGCACGGTCTTGGTGCTGCTGGCGTAGCTGATGCCGCGCACGGCGTGCCGCTGCGGGTGGGGTAGGCCGGGGGTGACGCTGATCCGGTCCAGTGCGGGAGCCGGGACGCAGCACACCACGTAGTCGGCGCGGTCGTGCAGCGGGGCGCCGAGCCGGGCGCCGATCAGCCGGACGCCGTCCGGGGTCAGGGCGAGTTCGTCGATCCGGGCGGACAGCCGGACGCTGCCGGGGCGCAGGGCGTGGACGAAGGCGCGGATCAGCGCGTCCAGGCCGTCCACCAGCTCGACCTGCCCGCGGTGGAACAGGCCGAAGTAGTCGACCAGGACCTCCAGCAGGGAGGACTGCTCGTAGTGGGCGAGGCCACTGGCGTGGCCGGCGAGGTCCCAGGCGTCCTGGGACAGGTGCTCGTGGACGAACTGCCAGAGCGAGACGGAGGCGGGCCGCTCCAGCGCGGGGTCGTCCCAGTGTCCGGCCAGCGTGCGGTGCTGCTGCTCGGGGGTCAGGGTGCTCCACACCGCGCCGAGCAGCCGGTCCAGCAGCGACCCGGGGGCCTGCCGCTCGGCGGGGCGCAGCGCGTACGCGGGGAACAGCGCCGCCACGTCCTGTACCCGCACCCGCCGGCCGCGCAGGTGGTAGTAGGCGCGCGGGTTGGCGTTGACGAACGGGCGGGTCTCCAGGCGGAACCGGGAGACGTAGTGCAGCACGCAGTGGTGGTTGCCGGGGATGCGCATGGCGCCCAGGTCGATGTGGGTGCCGTCCCAGAAGCGGTGGGTGCGGACCCGCCCGCCGGGCCGGTTCGCCTGCTCGTAGACCACGACGTCGAAGCCGCGCCGCTGCAGCTCGTACGCACTCACCAGGCCGGCCATACCGGCGCCGATGACGGCGATCCGGCCGCGGGCGCCGGTCACCGGGTCCAGCAGGGAGGGCGGGAACGCAAAGCTCGCATCGAACATCGACACCGCACCCCTCTGGTCACCCGGACTTCCGCCCAGCCTCGGCCAGGGCTCATTCGCGCGCTACTCGCCGACGGCGATTCGAGTGACCGTTCGGTGCGGGCGCTGACAAGTGGCATGCGCACGGGCGATCACCCTGGCGAGCATGGTCGGTGCCGGGCTTGTGGATACGGTCTTCGACCCCGTCCATCGCCGAGCCCTTCCACATGCGCGCTTGAAGCGTCCCTCGCAGCGACCGCGTCTCAAGGTGAACTTCCCCGTTTCAACGGAGCCTTTCACTGATGGGCTGGTCGAGCGGCGGCGAGTGACCGGCGTCATGCCGTCGGTGGCCTGGGCCTGCCTACACTGGCGGCCACGAGCGGGGCAGCGCGGCCTCGCATCCAGCAGCTCGCACCGCCGCACCACCGATCTACCGGAGGCCGGCGAGCCCGCCCCGAGGGACCGATCGCCGTGCCCACCGACCTCACCGCTGTCATAGCCGCCTGCACACGCTGGCTCCTGGCGGCATACCCTCCGCCACCGGGCCCGGTCAACGCCGCGCTGGCCGAGGCCCAGGCCCGGCAGGCCGCCACCCTCGCGGCCGCCCTGCGCTACCCCACCGACCTCGACGCCCAGCTGCTGCACGTGCTCGCGCCCAGCGGATCGGGGCGGCTGGACTGGCTCGCCGGCAACGAACCCGAGGACGCGCCGTGGCGGACCTGGGTCGAGGAGGTCGTTGTCAGCTGGGCCGCCTGCCTGCTGGCTGACCCCGCCCTCGCTGCCCGCGCCCGCCGAGCGTCGACCGCCGCCGGTCCTCACGGCCTCGTCGGCGGCCTGGAGCGGCTGACCAGCCCGGGCGCCTTCGACGCCGAAGCCGGCGCCCTGCTGCGCCATCCCGATCTCCTCGAAGGCGTCGCCTTCTTGCACCGCGACGAACTGGTCGAGTTGCTGGACAGCGAGGGCGTCACGCTGGCGTAGCAGCGGCACGCCGGAAGCACCCGTCGCCTCACGAGGCTCTCGCGGGGCCCGGGCGCACAGTCGACGCCGAGACAGCCGGATGGGCGGCAGCCGGCGGTCAGGGTGCCTGGGTGTCGGCTGCCGGGGGCTCGTCATCCCCGTCCTCGTCCCTGTCGTCGGCCTCATCCTTGTCGTCGGCCTTGGCCCGGACGTCCGGGGTGGGAGCGGTGATGTCGCGCTGCTCTGCGGAGCGCTCCCGTGTCGCGTCGTCCACCGTCGATTAACCGCACGCGCCGCACGACCCCGCCATCGCGTCCCTGACCACCCGCACAACGGCCTTTCCCCCGGCGGGGCCGGTGGCGGTGCGAACCCCACCTGAGCACGCATGAGGGCTTCGAATGGGTCTACGTCCTCGCAGGCCGCCTGCGCCTGCTGCTCGGCGACGAGACCGTGATCCTCAAACCCGGCGAAGCCGCTGAATTCGACACCCATGTCCCGCACTGGCTCGGCCCCGACGACGCGCGCACCGTGGAACTCCTCATCCTGTTCGGCACCCAGGGAGAGCGGGCCCACCTCAAGGCCCGCACCACCTGATCCCCGCCTCCCGCCGATCGGCCCACGGCGCTCAGCCTTCGTGCGGCAGTCCCTCCAGCCCGTGCACACGGGTGCCCAGCACCCGCCGCGACACCTCGGCCTCCATGGCCCCTCTGAAAGCGCCGGAGCCGGGGACCGCAGTACGGGACTCCGCCGCACGGCCCGCGTCGTCCAGCAGCAGATTCCTGTTGATCGCCACCGCCGCCCCGACCCCGGCCGCCATGGCCTGCGGAACGCCGGCCAGCACGTCGCTGACATTGCCCGCCGCCCAGACCCCGGCGACCCCGGTGAAGCCAGAACCGTCCGCCTTCACCTGCTCGCCGAGTCCCATGGGGTGCTCCTGCACCGTCAGGCCCAGTCCGTCGAGGAACCCGGCCCGTGCCACGAACCGCGGCGCCACCACCAGTTCCTGAACCGGCACCGTCACACCCGACACCAGACGCACCCCCGTCAGCCGGTCCTGCCCCTCGTCGATGACCAGGGCGCCGACCTGCCCCTCGACCACCCCGACGCCCAACCCGGCCAACTGCTCCCACTGCTCCTCCGTCAGCTCCGCTCCCCCGTGCGGGAACAGGGTGACGTCCTCGGACAGCTGCCGGAACAGCAGCGCCTGGTGGAAACTGCCGAGGACGCCGATCGCCCGGTCACGCACCTCCCAGCCGTGGCAGTACACGCAGTGCAGGACATCGCGCCCCCACCGCGCGGCCAACCCGGGCACGTCCGGCAGCTCGTCGACCAGTCCCGTGGTCACCAGCACCCGCCGCGCCCGCACCCGCTGCCAGTCCTCGGTCACCACCGAGAACTCCTCGCCGTCCCGATGCACCTGAGCCACCCGGCCCGCGAGGCATGTTCGCATGCCCAACCCGGATACAGGACCGATTCTGTCCACTATTTCTCCTAGCCTGCGACGTGCACGCCTTCAGCACAGCCAAGGAGATTCCCATGGACTTCGTCTCGATCCGCATCATCACCAGCGACGTAGCGCGCCTCGTCGACTTCTACGAGCGAGTCACCGGGGCGCAGGCGACGTGGGCCAACGAAGACTTCGCCGAACTCAGGACCGCGGGCGCCACCCTGGCGATCGGCAGCACCCGCACCGTCCCGCTGTTCGCCCCGGGCTCTGCCCGCCCAGCGGACAACCACAGCGTGATCACCGAGTTCCTCGTCGACGACGTGGACCGCGTTCACCAGAACCTGACCGGCTTCGTCACGGACTTCGTCACCGAGCCCACCACGATGCCCTGGGGCAACCGGTCGCTGCTGTTCCGCGACCCCGATGGCAATCTCGTCAACTTCTTCACCCCCGTCACCCCGGCGGCCATCGAGAAGTTCGCCCGCTGACGCCACCCACAGCCGCTCACCCGGGAGCCCCGTTCGCCGCGCCCCGGGGCACCGATACCGTAGGCGTCTTCACGATCCGCTCCAGCGCGGCGGAGGCCCGGCGCACCTCTGCCGCGCCTCGCAGGCGAGATCTTGTCCGGGCGGGCGGGCGCGCTGCGGCTCTGGCAACGACGCGGCGGCTGGGGTCGGCGCCCCTTCAGGGGGCACGCATGAGTTCGGCGCAGCCGGGCACCCGCAGCACAAGGAGGTCGATGACCATGGTTGCTCTGCTGTTGGTGCTTCTGCTGGTGGTGGTCCTGGCCGGTGTCGGATTCGCCATCCACATCCTGTGGTGGGTAGCCGTCGTGCTGCTGGTGCTGTGGCTGCTGGGTTTCGTGTTCCGCGGGGCTGGGGCCGGCGGCTCGCGCGGCCGTTGGTATCGCTGGTGAGCCAGCGCCGAGTGGCGGGTTCCTCCAGCAGCACGACATGCAGCAACTCCTCCCCTCGTGCCGTCGGCCGCGAAGTTCCGATTCTTGGGAGATCGTGATGTCGAAACAGCAGATGGCGGAACCGTTGGGCGTCTACCTCAACGACCACCTCACCGGCGCGTTCGGCGGTACCGCGCTCGCGCGCCGGATGGCGGACACGCACGCCGACAGCCAGCGCGCGGCGGACCTGCGTGGCCTCGCCATGGAGGTCCGACGGGATCGCGACGACCTGGTGCGCATCATGAACCGACTCGGCGTGCCCGTACACCGCTACCGCACCTGGCTCGGTCTCGCCGGCGAGCGGGTCGGCCGGCTGAAGCCGAACGGCACTCTGCTGCGTCGGTCCCCTCTCAGCGACCTGGTCGAGTTGGAGGCGCTGCGCGCCGGTGTCGAGGGAAAGGCGGCGCTGTGGCACGCCCTTCGCGCCATCGCCGACGACGACCCGCGCCTTGATCCGGACCAGCTCGACCGCCTGGCCGAGCGTGCGCGTGAGCAGGCCAGCACCCTGAGCCGGTGGCACCGCGTCGTCAGCGCCGAGGTGCTGAGCCGGCCGAGGTGCTGAGCCGCTCGGCCACCTGCGGAAGCCGCGAGAGCGACGTGCCACCGCCCCTGTGACACCGCCCCGTGACAAGGCAGCCTGGCGGCCTGAGCCGGCCGGGGGCAGCGCAGTGCTGAGGGCCTAGCCACGGACAAGCCGCGGGCGACCCGGGACCCGCCGACATCCGGGGCCGCCGGCTTGCTTTCAGAGCTCCCGGGCTTTCAGAGCTCCCGGAGGGCCGGAAGCAGGGACTTCTCGGCCCAGCCGAGAAACGGCCCCTGCGCATCCCCGCCGATCTGCACCAAGGCGACCTCGGTGAACCCGGCGTCGGCGAAGGCGCGCACCGCGTCCACGAAAGGTTCCACATCGGCACCGCAGGGGATGGACGCCGATACGTCCTCGGGGCGCACGAACCGGCTTGCGGCATCGAAGGCGGCCGGACCGGGGAGTTCGGCGTTGACCTTCCACCCGCCGCCGAACCAGCGGAACTGCGCGTGGGCGCGGGCCACAGCGGCCTCCCGGTCGGGGTCGTAGCAGACCGGCAGCTGCCCCACCTTCGGCTTGCCCGCCCCACCGTGGCTGTCGAAGGCGTCCAGCAGCGCCCGCTCGGGTTCCACCGCGATCACCAGGTCGGCGAGTTCCCCGGCGATCCGGCACGACTGTGCCCCGGAGACGGCGATGCCGATCGGCGGTGCCTGCTCCGGTAGGTCCCACAGCTTCGCCGACTCCACCTGGAAGTACTCGCCCCGGTGGTTGACGTAGCCGCCGGCGAACAGGGCCCTGATGATCTCGACCGCCTCGACCAGCATCTGCTGGCGCACATCGGCCGCGGGCCAGCCCCCTCCCACAATGTGCTCGTTGAGGTTCTCCCCCGAGCCCAGGCCGAGCCGGAACCGGCCGTCGGAGAGCAACTGGACGGTGGCCGCCTTCTGCGCCACCACCGCCGGGTGGTACCGCATGGTCGGACAGGTCACATAGGTCATCAGGGGAATCCGCTCGGTCGCCTGCGCCGCCGCGCCCAGCACGCTCCACACGTACGGGGAGTGTCCCTGCTCGTCCAGCCAGGGGAAGTAGTGGTCGGACGCCACCGAGAAGTCGAACCCGACCTGTTCGGCCCGCACCACGTCCTGCACCAGCTGCCGCGGACCTCGCTGCTCACTCATCATCGTGTAACCGATACGAACCATACTGAGCGCCTCCCCGGGAAGCAGCGGGCGAAACGGCGGCGGCCACACGCGTGCAAGGCGGCGACCTGAGGTCGCATGGTCCCCCGCCAGGAGCGCGGCACGGAAGCGGTCGCGCGTCAGGGCGCCCCACCGTACTGTCGGTGCTCTGGTCCCCGTTACGCGAAGGCAGGTTGGCCCATGGCGCCGGCAGCTCTGTTCGATGTCGACGGAACGCTGCTCGACACGAACTATCTGCACACCGTGGCCTGGGCGGAGGCACTGGCGCAGTACGACCACCACCCCGCCATGGCCCGAATCCACCGCGCGATCGGCATGGGCGGCGACCAACTGCTCGACGAGCTGCTCGGCCCCGACCGGGACCCCAGCCAGGACGAGGAGATCAGCGCCGCGCAGAAGGCTCTCTACGGACGCTTCTGGCCTCGGCTGCGGGCCTTCGACGGTGCGGCGGCCCTGCTGCGGGCGGTGACGGCCCGCGGGTGGACGGTTGTCCTGGCGAGCTCGGCCTCCGGCCGTGACCTGGAGGTCATGCGGCGCGCCCTCGGCGCGGACGATGCGATCACGGAGGCGACCAGCGCGGACGACGTGCGCCAGAGCAAGCCCGCGCCGGACCTGGTCCACGCGGCGCTCGACAAGGCCGGTGCCCGCACCGACGAGGCGGTGTTCGTCGGCGACACCCTCTGGGACGTGCAGGCGGCCGCCGAGGCGGGCGTGCCGTGCATCGCCGTCCTGTCGGGTGGCTGGAGTGCCCGCGATCTGCGAGCCGCCGGCGCGTTGGAGGTCCACCGGGACGTCGCCGCGCTGCTGGCCGATCTGTCGAACAGCGCGCTGGGGCGCCCCCTGGCCCAGCCCCGGGGAGAGTAGACGCCGCACGGCGACCGCAGACGGCACCTTCACCATCCCCGCAGACGCCCGCCGCGTCTGCGTCAGTCGTCAAGGCGTCCCGCCTGATACGGACCCTGGAGAAGGCGTTCTTCGAGAAGGGCCGCCTCGCCGCGCACAAGCACAAGTGGCCCTCACCGTGCCCTGGTTAAGGTGCCAGAAGCTGGTTAGACGAGCGATTGTGCAGTGTTTGTCGACACCGGAAAGGTACCTGCCGTGACGGACATATCCCGCTTGCCCGGAGCTTTCGACCACCAGTGGAACTGGCAGATCCACGGTGCCTGCCGTCAAGCGGACACCAGCCTGTTCTTCCACCCCCCGGGTGAGCGTGGCTCTGCCCACGACGCGCGTGAGGAGGCCGCGAAGGCCATCTGCGTCGACTGCCCGGTCATGATCGAATGCCGACGTCACGCCCTCTCGACGCGCGAGCCCTACGGTGTGTGGGGCGGCCTGACAGAGGACGAACGCCGACGCCTTCTCACCAGGCGGACGCCCATCCACCGCACCCAGCCGGCCGCCTGACCAGGACCCGCGGAACGCCACCGGCCCAGGTGTCGGCGGTCCGGGTGTCCGGGGTTCGGGGAACGCAGCCGCTGGTACCGCTGGCGAGGACTGTCGGGTCCTCAGCTGGTCAGAACGGAGAGCACGTCAGCGAAGGACATGCTCGTCTCAGGCTGGAGACGCAGGGTCTCGCCTCGGAAGGACCGCATCTCCAGCCAGCTCTGCGGCGATGCAGTCCGCAGCACGTCCATGAGCTTCTGAACGTCGGCCGGACGGAAGACCTTGAACTTCGGTGACGGTCGGTAGAACGACGGCTGGACGTCGAAGCGCAGGTCAACGGCGGGATACGGCGATCGTCCCCAGTCGCTGTAGGGCAGCGCGGCAGGACCGTGGATGCGGGCGTCGACCAGCACCTCCGGGTCCTCGTCCCCGATCTCGCAGTTGAACATCGGGAAGGCTGTCGCCACTCGCGCCGCCGCTGCCGGATAGGCCGCACAGGCCCGGCCAAGTGCCGGCGAGCAGAACAGCGCGTGATCGAAGGACCCGACCGGGCGCGGCAACGGCACCTTGTGGTGGGACCGGCCGTCGAAGGCGAGGTCACGTCTGGAGCAGAGGAAGTCCAGGAACTCGGCAACCATCGCGTCCTGGTGGCTGCCGGCTCGCACTGCGAATCGGACCGCGGTGCGTCCCTGCTCGCGCAGCACGTAGTACTCGAGGAAGCCCATCGGGTGATCGGGTGCGCTTGCGCGGCGGTAGACCTGGTCGAAGCCCTCGACCGGCAGGAACTCGGGGACCGGCGTGTAGGGGCCGGCCGCCCTGGTGATGACGTCCAGGACCGGTGACGCGGTCTCGGCTTCTGCCGGACCGGAGGGCGGTTCGACCTCGGTGAAGCCCTTGCGGAGACGCTCGTTGATCTTGCGTGCTGTGTGGCGTCGCGCCTGTTCCTCGTCGTGGAGGATGGTCGTGCTCCCCTTGCCCGAGGTGCGGTCGGAGCCCCAGCGGAGGAAGCAGCGGATCCCTTCCTGGCGGATCTCCCAGAATTCGCGCGCGTCCTCTTGGCGTTCGAACCGCCGCCATGTGGTCACTGGGCCTCCCTTGCCGCCTGCGGTGGGCCCGCCCCGGGACCGCACCCGGGTGACCCTACCGCTCGCCTGGGAGCTTGCTTCTCCGCTGGTCAGAACGCCGGGACGCGCATCCTCCGCCCCAGCGGATGCCTTTCTCGCGGGGGATGCGGGCGTGGCCCACCTGGTCGGCTGCCCGGCCCTCGTCCTCGCCTACGAGACCGAGATCCTGGTCCCCGGCCAGGACCGCCGCTTGTACGACCTTCTGCGCTGTCCCAAGGAGCACATCCTGCTCACCACCGCCCAGGGCGCCGGCGACCACTGCGCGCCGTGGCACCGCACCTGCGCGACACCGTCGTCCTCGACCGGCTGGAGCGCACCTGAGCTGTCCGTCGCGGCGTCCTGGAGCAGATGCCGCAGGCCTGGCCGACGGGAGGGTGATAAATCGGTTGCGAACCGACCACGCCGCGTGACAGCGTACGAACCACCTCGCAGGACAAGCCGCCTCGCAGGACAAGGACGCTCAGGAAGGAGGCCCGACATGACGGACGGTATACGACCCACGGCCTGCCGGGCCCCGCGCCGGCCGGCCGCCGCCTACTGACCGCTCCTTGACAACAGCATCGTGTCCCTGCGCCAACTCCTCGGCGTGATCGGCCGCCCACGGCCCGAAGCGGTCCCCCGCCCGCCGGGCGACGGGCTCCGTACCTCCCTAGCCTGGTAACCGAGAGGAGGCGAAACACCATGCTTGGAGACGGACCGCTGCAAGCGGTCATCCCCGCCACCGATCTCGCCCGCGCCAAGGCCTTCTACACCGACGTCCTCGGCCTCAAGGTCGTCGACGAGGGCGACGAGGAACTGACCTGCGAATGCGGCACGACCCAGTTCACCGTCTACCGCACTCCCAGCGGCGGACAGGCCGCCCACACCCTCGCCAGCTTCAAGGTCGCCGACCTCGACGGGGAGATGTCCGCCCTGGGCGAGCGCGGCATCACCTTCGAGGAGTACGACTTCCCCGGCCTCAAGACGGTCGACGGCGTCGCCGAGGGCGAGGGAATGCGCGCAGCCTGGTTCAAGGACAGCGAGGGCAACATCCTCTGCCTGGCCCAGCGCGTCGGCCAGTAGCCAGGCCCCACCGCGCACATCCACCGCGCACATCCACCGCGCCCGCCCGTTCATCGGACGCGGGGTGACCGGACGCGCCGGTGCCCGGCCCGCTCGTGGTGAGCGGGCCGGGCACCGGGACGAAGCGGACCGTCAGCCCTGGTTGTCGTCGCCCTGGTTGTCGTCACCCTGGCTGTCGTTGTCCTGGGACAGCTGATGCGGGTTGATCGACCAGATGCCGCGCCCGAAGGTGGCGGCGTACAGGCGGCCGTCGGGGCCGGTCTTGAGCTGCTGCACCGCGGTGGTGGGCAGGTTGCGGCCGAGCACCGAGAACCGGCTCTCGCCCGGCGCGCGGTAGAACGCGGCGAGGTCGGATCCCAGGGCGAGCCCGCCGTCGGACAGGATCTTCACCGAGGTCGCCGGGACGTCGGGCAGGTTGGCCGAGACGTCGGTCCAGGTCGCGCCGCCGTCGTGGGTCTCGAAGAGGTGGCCGGTGCCCGCGCCGGGGCCCTCGGTCCAGGTCCGGGAGAACCCGTTGAAGGCGACGATGACGTGCCGGGCGTCCTTCTCGTCCACCGCGAAGGAGGAGATGTAGCGGTTCGGCAGGGTGCCGTCGACGGGCAGGTCCAGCTGGTGCCAGCCGGTGCCGTCGATGTTGCCGACCGCGATGCCCCGGCTGAAGCCCTGGTTGTTGCACGGACCGCACCAGCCCGCGTACACCGTCCCGTTGACGGTGGCGACGGCGGTGGCGACGTGCCCGGCGCCCAGGTCGTACGCGCTGGTCCACTCACTGCCGCTGCGGATCGCGTAACCCTTGTGCTGCACCCAGACGTGCCGACCGCCCGCGATCCAGGTGTTGGTGTCCTTGGGGTCACTGGTGAGCGGCGCGATGAACCGGGCGGCGCTGGTGTCCTTGTCCGGCGGGGCGATCTCGAAGGACGTGGCCTTGCTCGGGTCCTTCGTCCAGCTGCCGTCGTTCACGGCGCAGTTCTGGGTGACCCACATGTCCAGGTAGACGTACTCCTGGGCGATGTTGCAGCCGTTGGCCGGGTCGACCAGGGTGTCGGCGCCGTCGCCGCCGAAGTTGGAGCCCATCACCTTGTCGTGGGCGCGCAGGATCGACTGGCCGTTGTCCTGCAGACCGCCGGTGACGATGACGCCCTTGCCGGAGCGGTCCGCCGGGTCCTTGCCGATGCCGACCGAGTAGTACTGGAGGGTGTCGATGGTGCCGTCGTTCAGCGGGGTCCAGTCCTTACCGTGACCCCAGGCGTCCAACTGCCCGTTACCGGGGCGCCGGTAGA
This sequence comes from Streptomyces sp. CBMA123, assembly GCF_014596465.1. Lineage (GTDB taxonomy): Bacteria > Actinomycetota > Actinomycetes > Streptomycetales > Streptomycetaceae > Kitasatospora. The sequence continues at coordinate 35,463 of NZ_MECK01000579.1, forward strand.
TGCCGCCGTCGTTGCCGACGTAGACGTTCACCTTGCCCTGGTAGCTGCCGAAGGCGACGGCGTGCTGGTCGGAGTGGACGGTGGGCGAGCAGTCACCGGTCTGCTTGCTCGGGTCGATGCTCCAGCACGGGAACCCGTTGTTCCAGTACGGCCCGACGGTTGCCCAGTTGCTGCCGCCGTCGGTGGTCTCGAAGACCTCCTCCAGGCCCGCGTAGACGTGGTCGGGGTTGGCCGGGTCGACCTGGAGCGACTGGTTGTACCAGGCCTGGATGCCGGGCTGGTAACCCGCGTCCTGGAGGGCGGAGCCGGAGCCCTTCAGCTTGTCCTTGTCCGCGATGAGCGTCCACGGGCCGTACGGCGAGCCCGACTTGGAGACGTAGATGCCCTTGAGGCCGGTGTCCGGGTTGTGCGCGGCGACATCCGGGGACTGGTCGATCGCGTAGTAGCGCGAGCCGTCCGCCGAACGTGCGAAGGTCACGTTGCCGACGTTCGCGGCGTCTGTCGGCAGGTCGCCCATCGAGGCGACGCGCTGCCAGCTGCCGTCGGCGGCCTTGCTGTAGAAGCCGTTGTACGTGTCGCCGCCGCGCCAGCCGACCGCCAGGACGACCTTGGACGGGTCCTTGGGGTCGATCGCGATGTCATTGGCGATGTTCTTGTACGGCGCGCTCGGGTCCTTGTCCTTGGAACCGCCCGGCAGGTAGTCCGGATTGGGCGCGAACTCCAGCGTCCACGGCCCCGACAGGTCGGAGGTCGAGTGGCTCCACACACCCCGGCTGGTCGCCGCCCACACCTTGCCGCCGCCGAAGCGCAGCGCGTGGATGATGGTCGACTCCAGCTCCGCGCCACCCACCCGGTTGCCGGGCTGGAACTTCCCGTGCTGCGGGTCGGACAGCACGTACACACCCGTGCCCACGTACGAGGTGGCCCCGGTGTTGGACTCGCCGGTGGCGTACCAGAGCCGGCCGCCCTCGTCCAGGTTCAGCGTGCCCGTGGAGAGGGTCGGCAGCCTGTCCGCGATCGGCTGCCACTGCCCGCCGCCGGTGCGGGAGCGGTACACCCCGCCGTCGGCGCCGCCCGCGTACACATAGCCGTTGCTGTCGGCCGCGATGCCGGTGATCCGGCCGGTCACCAGACCGGCGCCGCCGCTGGAGTTGGAGTTGACGTCCCGGTAGCGCGGGTCGTCGGAGTTGTACGGCTTGTCGGTGACGTGCTTCCAGTTGCCGTCGGTGTGCGGCATCGACTGCAGCTGCGCCCAGGCCGCGCCGTAGGCGCCCGGCGCCACGACGCCCGGCGCGGTGCGCGCCTCGGTGTACTGGGCGACGCCCTCGGCGGAGTTCTCCGCCTCGTTGCCGCCGTCCCCGGCCGCAGGGTCGGCCTTGGGGCTGAAGGTCGAGGGGGCGGTGGCCTTCTTGGTCTGCGCGGCGTGCTGCTTCCCGACGTCCGCCTGGTGCCGCACCTGCCAGGGCTGCGCCGTGGGCGACGTCGACGGCGCGGCGAGCGCCTGAGTGGTGGTCAGTCCGAGGGCGGTGAGCGTGACAGCGCTCAACAGCAGCCGTCGGTGTTGCCTGATGGGCACGAGTGCGGTCCTCCCCTGAGGCCGGCCGCGCGGTCGCGCGGTCCCGGCGAAGCAGGGGGTAAGCCTGGTCGGTGGGCCCGGCGGAGGGAAGGCCCGTACGGTAAAGAACGGTTAAGAGCCCTACCGTTTCCAACAGTTGGCATTCACCGAATGCCCCGGCCCACCACACTCCGCAGGCCGGGCACCGATCTGGGCTCGCCGCGCACCGCCCGTCCCTCAGCGCTTGCGCAGCCACCCGCGCAACCGCCGCCCGACCGCACCCACGCAGGCGACCGGGTCGAAGGAGCCGGGCCGGTCCCGGGCGATCGGATAGCAGGCGAGCCCGATCAGCGCCGCGCTGAGGTGGCCGATGCTGGTGTAGTCCCGGCTCTGGTGGACGCCGTAGCCGTACACGGCCAGCACCCCCACCAGGTACACGTACCGCCAGGGCCGCACGATCAGGTAGGTGAGCACCCCGACCACCCCGGCGAGCGCGTAGCTCACCCCGTAGTCCAGCGTGTAGACGGCCTTCGGCGCGGCAATGCCGCGGTGGATCGCCCAGCCGAGGACGCCCTCGCTGAGGTACGTCGCGCCGACGTGCGCCAGCACCGCGACCGAGAGCCAGCGCAGTGTGCCCAGCCAGCGCTCGGCGGGCACGTGGAAGAGGTTGTACAGCACGAAGTAGCCGAGCCAGCCACCGCCCGCGATCCACAGCGCGCTGGTGGCCAACACCCGGACCGGCGAGACCTGCAAGTGGTGCAGGTTGGTGGAGCGCCGCTCCAGGATCCGGTCGGCGGTCGCCGGGTCGACGTGCCGGATCACCTGGGTGGTGACCAGCAGGATCGCCAGCCAGATGTAGGTGCCGGGAGCACGCCGGACGTACCGCCACACCGCCCGGGCCGGCGTCCACCAGGGCCCCCGGTGCGCCCCCGGCACCCCGGTGGTGCTGCCGGTCATCGGCGCCTCCTCGACGGTCCCCCTCACCCTCGCCCGGCCCGGCCCCCACCCGCCGCCGCGACGGCCCGTTCGGGTGACCCCGCTCCGGCTCCGGCCTTCCTTCCCTCACGCACCGCCCGAGTCCCACCCGAGACCCGCCCGGCATCCGCCCGCGCACCGCCCCCGCACCGCCCCCGCACCGCCCGAGAACCTCCCGGCCCCCAGAGGATGCCGGGCGTCACCCGTCCGAGAACCGTCGGCGGAGCGGACACCCCCGACTGCCGTAGGCTGGCTCTCCGGCCTCCCGTGGAGCCGCCGGCACCGGACACCGCACAGCAAGGGCGCCAGGCACGATGACGGACCGCCTCGGGACGACGAAACCGACCGACCCCGACCCCGCCACCACCCGGCGAGCGGCGTCCAGAACGGCCGCCCTCCGCTCGACGGCCCGCAGAACCGCCCTCCGGCTGCGCCTCACCTCCGTCTACGTCGTCCTGCTGACCCTCACCGCCACCTGGCTCGCCAACGAGAGCCATGCCGCGCGGGCCCGGTTCGTCCGGCACAACAGCAGCAACGTCCACCACATGGAGGTGGGCAAGTGGTGGACGCTGTTCACCAGCGGCCTGGTGGTCGACGGGGTCCCGGCGTGGGCCGGCATCGCGGCCGTCGCCGTCGCCCTGGGCCTGGCCGAGTGGCGCTGGGGCCCGGCCCGCGCGGGCGCCGTGTTCGTCTTCGGCCACCTCGGCGCCACCCTGCTCACCGAGGGGGCCATGTGGGTCATGCTGACCGCCCGCATCCCGGGCGCACTCTCCCGCGCGAGGGACGTGGGGATCAGCTACGGGCTGGTCGCCACCGTCGGCTGCCTGCTCGCCCTGGGCCCGCGGGCGCTGCGCCGGTACGGCCTGCCGGCCCTGGCCCTCGCACTGGCCGGCGCCTGGGCGACGGACCAGCAACTGGCCGACGCCGGACACCTGGTGGCCCTCGGGCTCGGCGTCCTCGCCGCCCGCACTCCCTGGCTGCGCGCCCGGGCCTCCGCCGCCGGTGGACCTCGCGGTGAACCCGACCCGGGGCGCTGATCGTCCTTCCAAGTGGGCCGGGTACGATGCAGAACCGATCAACCGGCTGGCTGCCAGCTTCTGATGACAGTTGATCAGGCCAAACGGAGGGGACGCGATGCCCGAGCTCGACAACGCCACGAACACGGCGGACGTGACCGACACGACGGGCTTCGTGGACCCGGTGATGTTGCAGACCCACCGGCCCCATCCGGCCCGGATCTACGACTACTGGCTGGGCGGCAAGGACAACTTCCCGCCCGACCGGGCCGCCGCCGAGCACGCGATCGCCGCCGCACCCGACATCCCGCAGGCGGCCCGGGAGAACCGCGCCTTCCTGCGCCGTGCCGTCCAGCTCTGCGTCGAGGCCGGCGTCCGCCAGTTCATCGACATCGGCTCCGGCCTGCCCGCCCAGGGCAATGTGCACGAGGTCGCGCAGGAGCTGGCCCCGGACTCCCGGGTGGTCTACATCGACAACGACCCGATCGTGCTCGCCCACGGCCGGGCGCTGCTCGCGAGCAACCACTCCACGACCGTGCTGACCGGCGATCTGCGCGACCTCGACGAGCTGCTCGACCGGCCCGCGCTGCGCGAGCTGATCGACCTCTCCCAGCCGGTCGCCGTCATGCTGATGGCCGTCCTGCACTTCGTCGACGACGCCCAGGCCGCCGCGGCCGTCCGGGCGGTGCACCGCCGGCTCGCCCCGGGCAGCTTCCTGCTGCTCTCGCACAGCACCGCCGAGGGCAATCCGCAGCGGGCCGCCGAGGTCGTGAAGACCTGGGACGACACCGATTCGCGCATCCGGCTCCGGGGCCGCGCCGAGGTGGAGGCCTTCCTCACGGGCTGGGAGCCGGTGGAACCGGGCGTGGACTTCGTCCCGCTCTGGCGCCCGGACGGACCGACCGAGGGCTCCACCCGCTGGATGTACGCAGGCGTCGGCCGCAAGGCCTGACCTCCGCACCCCCGTCACCACTGCAGGGCCGGACTCCCCCTCGGGAGCCCGGCCCCTCGCTTTCCCGGCCACTCCCCTCCCCGGGCGACGTACCCGACCCACGCGACCGTCGGCCCCGTCAAACACCGGACCACCCAGCGGAGTTGACGCCCAGAGCGACGACCGGAAGCGACACTCGGGATCGACCACCCCGCCCGGCGCGTCCGTATGCTCTTGCGGTACTCTGCAAATCTATGCCAGAGTGCGGGCATCGGATCAATCAGGCCGAATCCCCTCACACGTCGCTAAATCAGGAGCCCGCGCCGCGCGGGTGGGTCAAGGGTGCATGCATGTCGAAGGTCTTGAGCAAGCTGCCGGTCGGTGAACGGATCGGCATCGCATTCTCGGGTGGGTTGGACACCTCCGTCGCGGTCGCGTGGATGCGCGAGCACGGTGCCGTCCCCTACGCCTACACGGCCGACATCGGCCAGTACGACGAGCCGAACCTCGCCGACGTCCCGGCCCGTGGCCGTGCCTACGGCGCCGAGCAGGCCCGCCTGATCGACTGCCGGGCCCCGCTGGTCGAGGAGGGCCTGGCCGCCCTGGCCTGCGGCGCCTTCCACATCCGCTCCGCCGGGCAGACCTACTTCAACACCACCCCGCTCGGCCGTGCCGTGACCGGCACCCTGCTGGTCCGGGCCATGCAGGAGGACGGCGTCTCCATCTGGGGCGACGGTTCCACCTACAAGGGCAACGACATCGAGCGGTTCTACCGCTACGGTCTGCTCGCCAACCCCAACCTGCGGATCTACAAGCCGTGGCTGGACCAGGACTTCGTCGACCAGCTCGGTGGCCGCAAGGAGATGTCCGAGTGGCTGGCCGAGCGCGACCTGCCCTACCGGGACTCCGCCGAGAAGGCCTACTCCACCGACGCCAACATCTGGGGCGCCACCCACGAGGCCAAGCGGCTGGAGTACCTGGACACCTCGATGGAGATCGTCGCCCCGATCATGGGCGTCGCCTTCTGGGACCCCTCCGTCGAGATCCAGACCGAGGACGTCACCGTCGACTTCGAGTTCGGCCGTCCGGTCCGGATCAACGGCCGTGCATTCGACACCGCCGTGGAGCTGGTGCACGAGGCCAACCGGATCGGCGGCCGGCACGGTCTGGGCATGTCGGACCAGATCGAGAACCGGATCATCGAGGCCAAGAGCCGCGGCATCTACGAGGCCCCGGCCATGGCGCTGCTGCACATCGCCTACGAGCGCCTCCTGAACGCGATCCACAACGAGGACACCCTCGCCACCTACCACACCCAGGGCCGGCGCCTCGGTCGCCTGATGTACGAGGGCCGCTGGTTCGACCCTCAGGCGCTCATGCTCCGGGACAGCCTGCAGAAGTGGGTCGGCCAGGCCGTCACCGGCAGTGTCACCCTGCGGCTGCGGCGCGGCCAGGACTACTCGGTGATCGACACCCAGGGCCCGAACTTCAGCTACCACCCGGAGAAGCTGTCGATGGAGCGCAGCGTCGACGCCGCCTTCGTCCCGGACGACCGGATCGGCCAGCTGACCATGCGCAACCTGGACATCGCCGACTCCCGCAGCAAGCTGGAGCTGTACGCGGGTCACGGCCAGCTGGCACCGTGGAGCGGTCTGATCGGCGAGCTCGCCCCGGGCGGCGCGGCGCCGATCGCCGCCGGCAACGGCGACGAGGAGCGGCCGACCGCGCTCGACCACGCGGCGATCGAGTCCGGCACCGACTGACCGGGCGCCGCCCGGCCGGGCGACCGCTCCGATAGCCAGCCGGACGACCAGCCGACGCAGTCCGTCGCGGGGCCGTCGCACCACATCGGTGCGGCGGCCCCGCAGCCGTTCTCCCCGGCCGTTCCCCCGGCCGCTCCCGCAGCCGATCCCGGACAAGATCACCCGCCCACCCGACAAGGTCACCACCACCCACCCACCCTCACCCGAACGGCGGCACCGGCCGTGCGCCCCGCCCCCGGCGGTAGCTGAATGGCGGACGGCGCCCGGCGACGGAAGGCAGGTCCGCGGATGGGTGAGGCGATCGGCTCGGTGCTGGCCTCGGCGGTGGCGGTCGCGCTCAGTCCGCTGCCGCTGATCGCCGTGCTGCTGATCCTCGCCTCACCGCGCGGCCGGGCCAACGGCTCGGCGTTCGCGGCCGGCTGGGTGCTCGGCCTGGCAGCGGTCGCGGCGCTCGTGGTGACGGCCGGCGGCGCACTGGCCCCGGACAGCGGCAGCCCGACCTGGTCGTCCTGGCTGAAGCTCGCCCTGGGCATCGCCCTGCTCGGGCTCGCGGCCGAACAGTGGCGCGACCGTCCACGGCCCGGGCACGTCACCGCGCCACCGACCTGGCTGCTGGGGATCGACCGCCTCACCCCGGCCAGGTCCGCCGCCCTCGCCGTGGTCCTGGTCGTATCCCGCCCCACGACGCTGATCCCGGCCGTCGGCGGCGCCGCCTCGGTAGCCGCAGCGCCGTCCGGCACCGGAGCGAGGACGGTGGCCGCCGCCCTGCTGGTGCTGATCGGCTCGCTGGGCACCCTGGTGCCGCTCGCCGTGCAGTTCCGCGGCGCCGACCGCTCGGTCCACGCCCTCGGCGAGTGGCGCGCCTGGATGGCGGCACACCACGCGGCGATCACGACCGCCGTCCCGATCGTGCTCGGCGCCGACTACCTCGGCAGCGCCCTCTCCGGACTCAGCTGACCCGCCCCGCCGGAGCCCCGGCCCACCGCCAAGGGCACCCGCCCCGTCACCGGATCCGTACCATCCCCCGCCCCCGCACCGCGCGCACGCCCAGCCGCCCGCCGTCGGCCGCCGGCGGTGCCGCCACGGCGTCCCGCAGGGTCAGCAGGATCTCCCCGTCGTAGCGCTCCGCCAGCAGCCGGGCCAGCTCGGCGGCGCAGCCCGGCCGGGCCTCCGGGGCGAGCACCGGCAGCCGCCCCGGGCCGCTGAGGTCCTCGGCCTCGGCGGCCCAGCGGGCCGCGTCGCGCCGTTCGCCCTCGGCGGCGTAGTGGACGGCCAGGCAGTGGACGGCCAGTTGGTCGCCGTACTGGGCGGCGATCCGCCACCAGAAGACCCCGTCCGCGGTGCGGCCCATGCCGTAGAGCAGGCAGCCGAGGGTGCGGAAGGCGGCCTTCTCGGCGAGTTCGAGGTCCAGGGCCAGCTCCCCCGGTTCCACCGCGCCCGCCACCCCGGCGCACAGGTGGCGCAGGTCGCGCCGCAGTTCGGACCGTCCGGCGGTGCCGGGGCGGTCCCAGGTCGCCGGGGCGTGCGGCGGCCGGGCGACGGCGGGCGGACGG
>NZ_MECK01000580.1 GCF_014596465.1 Streptomyces sp. CBMA123
CAGTCGGGGGGCAGGTCGGTGCGGCCGGCGCCGGTGAGGACGGCGTGCAGGAGGGCGTGCCGGGCGCCCGGTTGGAGGCGGACGTCGTCGGGGAGCAGCCGGGCGGCGCGGACCACCTGGTTGTCGAGGAAGGGCGCGTGCAGCCGTTGGCCGGGCCGTTCGGCGGCGTGCAGGAGCGTGCGGTAGGAGCGCGCCTGGCGGTAGAGGGCGTGGCGGGCGCGGTGCGCGCCGGGGTGTTCCTCGGGCGCCGGTCTGCGCGCCGCCAGCCGCAGCCGTAGGGCGACCGAGGAGAGCGCCTCGTCGGAGAGCCAGCGGGCGGCCGGGCCGGGGACGCACCAGACGAGGTCGACGGCCGAGCGGTCGCCCGCGGTGCCGGCGCCGTCCGGGACGTGCCGG
>NZ_MECK01000581.1 GCF_014596465.1 Streptomyces sp. CBMA123
GCCGGCCGCCAGTGCGGCGGCCTCGCGGCGGCCGGCCGGGGTGGGATCGGGCCGCCAGCGGGCCTGCGGGCGGCCGTCGGCGAGGACGGGCAGGGGGAGCACCCGGCCCCGGCCGACCGTCCGCCAGGCGAGGTCGTGCACTCCGGTGAGCCAGCGCAGTGAGGGGCCGTAGACCACTTCGACCCGGCCGGCGCCGGGCAGGTCGGTGTCGGTGACGGCCCAGTGCGGGTCGTGGACCTCGCCGAGCAGCTGGGCGGCGGCTCCGGCCTCGAAGAGCAGCGCGGGCACCCGCCACGGGGTGAGGACGGCGCCGCCGCGCGGCGGGGTGACGGGCAGGTCGGGCGAGGGGGCGGGCAGGGTGCCGACGGTGGGCAGCAGCAGGGTGGCCCAGCGTT
>NZ_MECK01000582.1 GCF_014596465.1 Streptomyces sp. CBMA123
CTGCGGCGGGCCCTGACGGCCGGGGGCGCGCTGCGGCAGGCCGTCCTGCGGCGACTGCTGCTGCTGGCCCTGCTGGTTCTGCTGGCCCGGAGCCTGCTGACCGGGGCCCTGCTGACCGGGGCCCTGCTGACCCGGACCCTGCTGACCGGGGCCCTGCTGGGCGGGAGCCTGCGGTGCGGGGGCCGGTCGGCCCTGGCCACGTCGGCCCGGCTGACCCTGACCCTGGCCCTGCTGACCCTGACCCTGGCCCTGCTGGCCCGGAGCCGGCTGGCCCGGCAGGACGGGGTTCTCGCGAAGCGACTGTCCGACCTGCCGGGTCGGCAGTCCGGCCAGCCCGCCGGCCCGGCCGCCGGGCGCACCCGGGCCGTTCGGCGCGGCGGGA
>NZ_MECK01000583.1 GCF_014596465.1 Streptomyces sp. CBMA123
CCGCTAAGCCTAAATATTCCCTAGTGACCGATAGCGGATAGTACCGTGAGGGAATGGTGAAAAGTACCGCGGGAGCGGAGTGAAATAGTACCTGAAACCGTGTGCCTACAAGCCGTGGGAGCGTCGTCAGTCGGCTTGCCGATTGGCCGTGACTGCGTGCCTTTTGAAGAATGAGCCTGCGAGTTTGCGGTGTGTAGCGAGGTTAACCCGTGTGGGGTAGCCGTAGCGAAAGCGAGTCCGAATAGGGCGTTTGAGTTGCATGCCCAAGACCCGAAGCGGAGTGATCTAGCCATGGGCAGGTTGAAGCGCGGGTAAGACCGTGTGGAGGACCGAACCCACCAGGGTTGAAAACCTGGGGGATGACCTGTGGTTAGGGG
>NZ_MECK01000584.1 GCF_014596465.1 Streptomyces sp. CBMA123
GAAGAATTGTTCGGCGGCGTCCTACTCTCCCACAGGGTCCCCCCTGCAGTACCATCGGCGCTGTGAGGCTTAGCTTCCGGGTTCGGAATGTAACCGGGCGTTTCCCTCACGCTATGACCACCGAAACCCTATCGGGTATTCAGCGAAACACACTTTTCAGTTGAATAGTGTTTCTTGTGTTCGCCGGCGATAGCTGTTCGCTACCCGGGAACCACACAGTGAACGCGAGCGTCTGAGGACAAGCCCTCGGCCTATTAGTACCGGTCAACTCCACCCCTCACAGGGCTTCCATATCCGGCCTATCAACCCAGTCGTCTACTGGGAGCCTTACCCTCTCAAGGAGGTGGGAGTGCTCATCT
>NZ_MECK01000585.1 GCF_014596465.1 Streptomyces sp. CBMA123
AGCCGTACCGGAAGGTGCGGCTGGATCACCTCCTTTCTAAGGAGCAATATGCCGCTTGCAGGCGAATGTTCTGCACGGTTGCTCATGGGTGGAACGTTGACTATTCGGCACAGGAAGAGACCAGGGGCTAGTACTGCTTCGGCGTGGAACGCGTTCTGGGATTGACTGTGTCGGGCACGTTGTTGGGTCCTGAGGGAACGGAAGTTGCCTCATGGTTGCCGGCCTCACTCGAGGCAGCCCGTCTGGGTTGTCGAGGGTGTGTGACTGGTCGTTGTTTGAGAACTGCACAGTGGACGCGAGCATCTGTGGCCAAGTTTTTAAGGGCGCACGGTGGA
>NZ_MECK01000586.1 GCF_014596465.1 Streptomyces sp. CBMA123
CCTGGTACGGGCCTTCCTCCCGCGCCGCTACCGCTGGCAGGACATCGCCGGACTCACCATGGAGACCGACGAGGACCCCGACTCCGGCGCCGCCCGGCTCGTCCTCCTGCTGCGCCTGGTCCCCGCCCGGACCGTCCGGACCGCCCGCACGGCCCGGACGGTCCGGGCGGCCCCCGCCGCCACCCCAGTGCGTACCGAACGCCGGGACCGCGTCCACGGACCGGTCATCGGCGCCCTCGGCACCACCGCCGACGGACTGCCACGCGGCACCGAACCCCGCCACCTCGCCGAACTGTTC
>NZ_MECK01000587.1 GCF_014596465.1 Streptomyces sp. CBMA123
GCCGTCGCCGATCCCCTCGCCTCCCACCGCCAACGCCGCAGGCCCGAGTGTTCGTCGGGGCGCGAGGGGGCGTTCGGGGGCCTGCTGCCCGCAGTGAGGGGGAGTGCCCGCGGACGTCCGGGGCCCGACGTCGAAGCCCCGCCGCCTCGGTGGAGCGAGGCGGCGGGGCCCGGGGAGAGGGAGGCGCTAGCGGCGGCCGGCGCCGGCGCGGGTGCGGCGGGTCACGGAGTCCAGGACGACGGCGGCCAGCAGGACCGCGCCGGTGATCATGTACTGGATGGCCTGGGCGG
>NZ_MECK01000588.1 GCF_014596465.1 Streptomyces sp. CBMA123
CAGCGGCTACACCCAGCCGTAGTCGCGCGGATCCGGAACAGCACTACGGCCGGAGTCCCGGCCCGGGTGGTCTCCTTGGTCGGGGAAAGACCACCCGGCGGAACTCCGGCCGTCCCGTCGCTCGGCCGGCGCGCGGTTCGTGCCGCGCGCCGGCCTCTCGCTCGGCCTGAGGCTCAGGCTCAGCCGAGGCGCGCGACCAGGCTCCGGTACTCGTCCCACAGCTCCTTCGGGGTGTGGTCGCCGAACAGCTCCAGGTGGGCCGGCACCAGCGCGGCCTCCTGGCG
>NZ_MECK01000589.1 GCF_014596465.1 Streptomyces sp. CBMA123
CTGTCTTCACACTCCCGTCGTCCGCCCGGAGGGCGGGCGGGGCGGCGTTGGGGTGCGTGCATCGCAAGGCGGAGGAGGACGACAATGCAGCGCATTGGCAACCGACGACAACGCGGCGAGGTGCGTGCCCCAACGTCGCCCCGCAGGCGGGAGTGTGAAGACAGGCCCTAGTCGTCCACCACCATCGACCCGCCCGGCACCCGGAGCGCCAGCTCCTTCCAGAACCCCGCCCGGATGGCGTAGCGGTCGTGTTCGTCGATCTGGTCGTCCTTGTGGGCGAGCA
>NZ_MECK01000590.1 GCF_014596465.1 Streptomyces sp. CBMA123
GTCCAGGCGTCGAGTTGGGCGATGGCCGCGCGGGCCTGCCGGGGTGCGCTCAGCAGTCCGCGGCCGATGCCCTCGGCCAGGGTGGCCCGGTAGCCGGCGAGTGCGCCGGGCACGTTACGCAGCCGCCCGGCGACGGCCGCCCACTGCTCGTCGGTGTCGGTGGGCATCATGGTGAAGACGCCGCGCACCTTGTGCAGCGGGGAGTTGACGTTGCGCAGCTGGCGGAAGTGGTCCCCGGCCTCGTGGACGGCGAGTTCGGCGGTGAGCCGTTCCCGCAGCAGCCGGGCGCAGTCCCGGTCGGCGGGATCGCCCACGGGGCCGTCGCCCTCGCGACCGTCGACGGGCAGTGCCCGGTCCAGCTCGGCGAGCGTCCGCCGGGCCAGTTCGGCGAGCGCCTCGTAGCCCTCCGGCGACAGGTCCGGCTGCCGGTCGTCCTGGGGGTGCAGCCCGAGTCTGGCCGCGGTCGCCGGGTCGAGGGCCGCGACCTGGGCGACGTGGTGATCGGCGATCCTACGGGCGGTCTTCGGCGTCTCGGGCATGCCCCCATGCTGGCCCGGCGGCCGACCCGCCGTCCAGGGCGCAAGGCTCCGGACGGCGGGTCAGCGGCGGTATCAACGCTCGGCGGTCAACGCTCGCTGTTCAACGCTGGGCGTTCAAGGCGCGCCGTTCAGCGCTCGGCGTTCAGCGCTCGGCGTTCAGCGCTCGGCGTTCAACGCTCGGCGTTCAACGCGTCGACGTACCCGGCCTGGTCGAGTTCGGTCATCAGGTCACGGTGGCGGTTGAGGTCCTCGCCCTCGTCCGCGACCGGCTCGGTGACGAACCGCACCCGGGCGGCCAGCGAGCGGGCGAGCGCGCCCGCCGCCTCGCCCGTCTCGGCGGTGACCGTCAGGAAGCCGGCCCGGTCCGGCGACCAGCGCACCGGCGGGAGCACCTTGCCGACCTCGAACTGCAGGTGGAACTCGACGACGGCGGGGTGGTTGCGGACCTCCTCGGCGCCCTCGATCGCCAGCAGCCGGCCCGGCTCGGCCTCGAAGAAGGCGACCGCGGCCCCGCACTTCGCGGCGGGCCGCTCGGTGACCGGCTCGCGCTCGCCGACCGCGACGGCCAGGCCGGTGCCCTCCAGGTCGATGCCGTAGACCAGCTCGGCCATGGTGTTGATCCGGTCGCCGCCGCGTCGGTTGTGTCCCTCGACCACCTTCGGCCCGTTCGGCGTGAGCTTCATCTCGGTGTGCGAGAGACCGTCCCGCAGGCCGACCGAGTCCAGGAACTCGCCGGCGGTGCGGGCGATCTCGTCCTCCAGCCCGGCGTCCAGCGCGGCCGGGATGGAGTGGCCGTACTCCATGAACCCGGCGCCGGTGACCTTGTCCGCGATGGCGATCAGCACGTGCCGCCCGCCGGCGGAGATCATGTCGACGCTGATCTCCGGGCCCTCCAGGTACTCCTCCAGCAGGAAGCGGTCCAGGCCGAGTTCGACGAGCGCGGCGTGCACCCGCCCGGCCTCCTCCGGGCCGTCGATCCGGTGGATGCCCAGGCTCGCCGAGCCGCCCACCGGCTTGGCGATCAGCGGGTAGCCGACGGTGGCGCCGAACCCGGTGATGTCGGCGAGGGTGGTGCCGACGGCGGCCCGCACCGCGCTGACGCCCCGTTCGGCGGTGTGCTGCCGCATCCGCCACTTGTCGGTCAGCAGCGCCACCGTGTCCGGGTGGGTGCCGTCCAGCCCGAGCGCCTCGTTGAGCAGCGCGGCCGGGATGACGGCCTCCTCCTGGACGGTGAACACGGCGCTGAACGGGGCCTGCGCGTGCAGGGCCCGGACCGCCGCCACCATCGCCCGCGGGTCCTCCCGGTGCCGCAGCACCAGGCAGGTCTCGCCCTCGATGGCGCTCGGCGACACGGTGTGGAACTCCTCCGGGGTGTAGACGCAGACCACGTCGAGTTCCAGCTGCCTGGCCCGCTGGATGATCGGCGGCTTGGGAGAGACCAGGCAGACACGCTTCGTCATAGTGCTTCCTTCGTGTGATCGTTCTGCGGACGGCGCCGTACGAGGGCGACGACGTCCTGGGCCAACGCCGTGGTGGGGTCGAACACCGGGAGGTCACCGGCCCGGTGACCGAGGACCAGGGGCAGTTCGGTGCACGCCGCGACGATGATCTGGGCACCGGCCTCGGCCACGTTGCGCACGGCCGGTTCGAGGCTCTCCCCGGCGGCCTCCAGCCGGCCCGCCTTGACCAGCCGGACGGCCCGCATGACGCACCGCTGCTGGAGCAGTGGCGCCGGCACCACCGCCGCGATGCCGTACTCGCGCAGGGCCTCCTGGTAGAGCCCGGCGACGAGGGTCCCGGTGGTGGCCAGCAGTCCGACACTGGTGACGGCCGGGTCCGCCCGGTGCAGCCGCCGCACGGTGGCGTCGATCATGCTGAGCACGGGCACCCCGGCCTCGCGCCGCAGCTCCGGCAGGAAGGCGTGGGCGGTGTTGCAGGGCATGGCGATCAGGGTGGCCCCGGCGGACTCCAGCAGCCGCACCCCCTCGCGCAGGTGGGGCAGTGGGCTGGGGCCGTCGGAGAGGATCGCCGCGGTGCGGTCGGGGACGGTGGAGTCGGACCACACCAGGGTGCGCAGGTGCTCCTGGTCCTTGGCCGCGGGCGTCTCCTGCACCAGCTTGGCGAAGAAGTCCGCGGTGGCGGCCGGCCCCATGCCGCCGAGCACGCCGACGATGTCGGACCCGGAGGACCCGGAGGCTCCGGAAGCCCCCTCGGCCCTCTCGGCCCCCTCGGCCGCCGTGGACCCCGCAGCCCCCGCGGAGCGCCGGGCGCGGACGGCGCCCGGCTGCTCGCACGTCTCCGGCTCCCCCGGGGCGACCGCGCTCACCGCGCTCATCCCGCGGCCTCCTCGGCCACGGCCGGCGCCGCGCCCGTGGCGAGGTGGTGCCGCCCCAGCACCGCCCGCGGCACCAGACCCGCCGCCATCACCAGCACGCCGATCAGCAGCCAGAGCGGGGTGCCGTGCTTGACCAGCGGTGCCACGATCAGCACCGGCCCCACCAGGTCCTGGCCGACCCGCCCCAGGTTGTAGAAGGACAGGTACTGCGCCAGTGACTCCTTCGGCGCCAACTCGTAGGACAGCGGCGTACTGGCGGTGAAGAGGCACTCCCCCGCCGTGTGCGCGACCATCGCGACCACCAGGATCGCCAGCGCCGCCCAGCCCTGGGAGACCGTCCCGGAGGCGGCGTAGGCGGCGCAGGCCAGGAACACGGCCACCCCGCCGAACACCGGGGCGCGCAGCGCGGCCGCGAAGTCGGCGAAGCGGCGGTTCACCGGCACCTGGGCGGCCATCGCCAGCGCGCCGTTCAACGCGAGCAGTGTGGTCAGGCCCCAACTGGGCGCGTCGGTCGCCTGGGTGACCCACAGCGGCAGCACCAGCGCCAGGATCGTGTTGTGCGTCATGGCGACGCCGTTGACCACGGTGATCGCCAGGTACCGCCGGTCGCGCAGCGGGGACGCGCCCTTGCCCCGGGCCCGCTTCCCGCCCTCGCCGCCGGTCGTGGTGGCGGGCTCCGGCACCTGGAGCCGGGACATCAGCACCGCCGCGGCGATGAACGAGCCCGCGTTGACGGCGACGCCCACCATGTAGAGCGCGGTGGAGCCGGTGACGACCGGGAGGGTGGCGGCCAGCGAGCCGAGCACGATCGCGCCGTTGCGCGCGGTGTACATCGTGCCCAGGATGGTCGCCCGCTCCTTGGCCTCGAACAGCCGTCCCATCACGGTCATGTTGATCGCCGGGCTGGACCGGTCGGCGGTGGTGACCAGGCAGGCGAGCACCGCGAACAGCCAGTACCGGTCGGCCGCCAGGTACAGCGCGTAGCCGAAGGCCCGGATCAGGAAGAGCGTGATGAGGCTCTTCTTGACCCCGACCCGGTCCGCCAGCTTGCCGATCCGGGGGCTGAGCACGAAGGCGCACAGGCTGCCGAGCGAGATGGCGAGGCCGACCGAGGTGACGTCGAAGCCGCGCACCTGGGTGAAGAACAGCACCGAAGTGGCCGTGAAGATGCCGGTGCCGAAGGAGTCGGCGGTGGCGCTGGCCAGCAGCAGCCTGGTCTCCCGCCGCTCCAGCATCAGCGTGGTGCTCAGCCGTGCCCACGGGCCCGGTCGGGCGCTCATCGGGCGCCGACAGACCCGACCGGACGGACCGACCAGTCGTGGACGTGGCCGTGCACCGGGTGGCACGGGACGGTCTCCGCGCACTCCAGCCGGGGCCCGGCGTCGCGCAGCACGCCGTCGAGGCCGTCGCCGGTGAGCGGCCAGTGGATCTCGACGGTGTTGCCGCCGCGCCGCAGCAGCTCCGGCCGGACGGTGAAGGCGTCCGAGCGCCAGTCGGTGCCGAGTTCGGCCGCGCCGACGTCCTGGCCGTTGACGGCGAGGCGGACGCCGGCCGGTACGGTCCCGCCGGGCAGCCGCCAGGTGACCTCGACGGTCAGCTCGGCCGGCTCGGCCAGGACGAGGGTGGAGCGCGTCAGCGGGGCGTGGGCGCGCAGGTAGGCGACCCGCCGGGCGAAGGCGGTGCCGCGCCGCTCGTTGAAGGTGGCGGCCAGCGCGGGGTCGGCCAACAGGTCGGCACCGGCGACGTGTTCGGCGGTGTGCTCGGCAGCGTGTTCGGCGACCAGCAGCTCCTGGTGGCGCTCGCGCACCGGGCGGCCGTGCCGCTCCAGCTCGTCCAGCATGACCTCGCGCAGCGCGTGGTCGGCGAGCTTGCCGTTCAGCCGGCCGTCGCCGACCACCAGGTAGCGGGCCACCGACGGGTCCTGGGCGGAGCGCTCGTAGGAGGAGCACATCCAGTTGGGGGCGCGCCGGGTCTGGTAGTCGAGGTAGTCCTCGATCCGCTCGGCGACGGCGGCGTCGGTGTCCAGCGCCCGGGCCACGTGGTGGCGCAGGATCTCCTCGCCCTGCCCGTAGTGGGCGTTGTGCACGGCGGCGAGGAAGTGCGCCAGGGCGAGCCGGTCGGCGGCGGGTTCGACCGGGGCGGCGGCCTCGACGGTCAGGCTGAGAACCTCGGCGAGGGTGTCCGCGACGGCGTCGGCGGTGCGCCGCAGGCCGTCGAAGCTCAGGTGGCAGTAGTCGAGGAAGAACTGCCGCCCGGGCAGGCCGTCCTGGCCCAGCTGTCCCGCCTGGCCGTCCTGGAAGAGCGTCCGCTGGTCGACCACCCGGAAGCCGAACTTCTCGCCGCGCTCGCGCAGCAGGTCCTGGACGGCGGTCAGGGTGCGCGGGGAGTGCACCGCGAAGGGGCTGACCACCGAGTCCCGGGCCGCGCCGAGGGCCGCGCGCACGGCGTCGGGGGTCTCGGCGCAGCGGGCGGCCAGCCGGTGGGTGACCGGCGAGCTGCCGCCGTCCAGCCGCAGCAGCTCAGCGACCAGTGTCCGGGCCTGCGTCAACTCTCCACTTTCGAGGGCCTGTTCGGCCGCGCGGCGGAGTTCCAGCCAGCGCGGCAGCCGGCCTTCGGGGAGCGCCGGGCAGTCGAGCATCGGCTCGTCCACCCAGTCGGCGAGGTTGAACTCGGGGACGACCAGGACGACGGGGGTCGGTCCGGCGAGTTCCCGCAGCAGGTCCAGCGCGCTCGCGGCGACGTCGGCGACCAGGGTGCGGAAGGCCGCGGTGGCGGCCGGGAAGCCGCCCTCGGCGATCAGGCCCGCCAGCTGGTGGCGCTCGGTGGGCGTCGGGTCGACGTTGTTCCAGTTGTTCCCGGCGTGCACCACCAGCGCGTCCACGCCGAGCGCGCAGGCCTCGGCGGCGGTGCGCAGCAGTTCGGGGAGCGAGCAGTTGGTGCGGGCCAGGTCGAGGACGTCGGCCTGGCCGGCGGTGAGCCGGGAGTCGATCAGGCCGGCCAGCGAGTACACCGGGTCGAAGAAGTAGCCGCGGGTGGCGGACTCGCCGAGGACGGCCACCCGGCGGGTTCCGGCGCGCAGGGGCAGCTCGGGCAGGTCGGCCCAGTAGCGCCACTCCTCGCGGCGCCCGGTGTCGCGCCGGAGCCGCCCGTCCTCGCGGCGCCAGATGCCGACGGTGTCGCCGGCGGGCACGGGGACGGTCAACTCGGTTGAGCGGGTGGTGGGTTGGCCCAGGGTCTGGATCCGGGCGAGGGCGAGCGTGCCGTCCGGTCCGGACAGGAAGTCGCTGAGGCCTTCGGTGAGGCTCTGGGTCGGGTCGCTGTGCTGCATCGGGTTCCCTCGGCGTTGTGGTCCGGGTGGGGGTGCTGGTCGGCGCCGGGTGGGCGCGGTCGTCAGGCGGTGTGCGCCGGAAGGTCGTACAGGTCGACGAGCATGTTGAAGGTGATGACCGTCATCAGCAGGTCCGTCTCGAACGGGACGTTGATCCGGAAGCCCGGGGTCGAGTACTGCCGGACGAGCTGCTCGACCCGGTCCGGGTCGAAGTAGCCGTCGGCCTCGATCCGCTCGCGGGAGAGCAGCGCCTCGATGGCGGGGTCGTCCTGGCGGAGCAGGTGCGGGCTGCCCGGGGCGGTGAAGCCGAACTTCTCGCGGTCGACGATCCGGCTCGGGATCCAGTTCCGGGCGACCTGCTTGAGCAGGTACTTCTCCTCCAGGCCCTTCAACTTGAGCTCGGGCGGCACGGTGGCCAGGAACTCGACCAACTCGCGGTCCAGGAACGGGTGGCGGCCCTCCACCGAGTGGGCGAAGGTCATCCGGTCGCCGTGGTCGGCGAGCAGGTGGTCGCCGAGCCGGAGCTTGAGGTCCAGGTAGGAGCGGCGGTGCAGGTCGTCCAGGCCGGCCAGGCGTTCCGGGTCGACCAGCGGGTGTTCCAGGCAGTCGATCGCCAGCCCGCGTTCGCGCACCGCGGCCGAGTACAGGCCCGATTTGACGGACCGGAACGCGACGTCGTTGCGCTCGTAGAAGAAGCTCTCGTCGCCCCACAGCCGGGCCCGCAGCCTGGCCTCGGCGAGGTCGGTGGAGACCACCGCACCCGGCTGGGCCCGGCGGAGGTGGTCGAAGCGGTAGCCGATGTAGCCGCCGAAGAACTCGTCGGCGCCCTGGCCGGTGAGGATCACCTTGACGCCGGACTCGTGGACGGCCTCGGAGAGGGCGTGCGCGGCGGAGTCGTAGGACTCCTTGAGCGGGCACTCGGCGTGCCAGACCACGTCGCGCAGCCGCGCGCCGATCTCCTCGTCGTGGACGAAGCGTTCGCGGTGCGTGGTGTCGAGCACATCGCTCATCAGCCGCTGGTAGTCGCTCTCGGAGAGCTCGCGCTCCGGGAACGCGGCGGCGAACGAACGGAGTTCGGCGTCCGGCAGCAGATGCCGCATGATGCCGCCGATCAGCGAGGAGTCCAGGCCGCCGCTGAGGTAGAAGCCCACCTCGACGTCGGACTGCAGCCGCTTCTCGACCGAGCGGATCAGCAACTCCTCGACCCGGTCGACGTAGTAGGACTCGTCGTGGCGCTCCAGCTCGGCGCCGGCGCGCGGGTAGACGAGGTCCCAGTACGTCCAGGTCTTGGGCTGCTCGCCCGGGCGGAACTCCACGGCGGTGCCCGGCGGAACGCTGTGGACGCCCTCGAACATGGTCCGCGGGCTGACCAGTCCCGGCAGGGTGAGGACCTGGTCGAGTCCGATCAGGTCGACCCGGCGTTCGACGGCCGGGTGTTCCAGCATGGCCTTGATTTCGGACCCGAAAACGAGCCCGCCGGCCTGGTGCGCATAGAAGAGCGGAGTCACACCGAAATGGTCACGAGCAGCCAAGAAGATCTTCTCGCGATAGTCGAACAGCACAATCGCGAATTGCCCGTCGAGCTTGCCGAGAAAATCCCGGCCAAACTCCTCGTAAAGGTGCGGAATGACTTCGGTATCGCAACGCGTGTGCAAAGTGTGGCCACGCGCCACAA
Organism: Streptomyces sp. CBMA123; assembly: GCF_014596465.1. GTDB lineage: Bacteria > Actinomycetota > Actinomycetes > Streptomycetales > Streptomycetaceae > Kitasatospora. Next base: position 7,878 of record NZ_MECK01000590.1, read on the forward strand.
GAAGTTCACGCAACTGCGGGTAGTTGTATATCTCGCCCGTCGTCATGGCGACGATCTCACGAGTCTCGTTGTACATCGGCTGATTGCCGGAGGCCAAGTCCCTGATGGCGAGGCGGCTGAATCCGAAGGCGACGGTCTCGTCGACGTGGAAGCCCCGTGAGTCCGGGCCCCGGTGTCCGATTGTCGCGGTCATCGCCTCGAGTCGCTCTCGCGCCCATCGCGGATCGTGCCGCAAGCCTACAAAGCCCGCGAGTCCACACACGCCAACTCCCCCTATTCAGTGGCGTTTGGATGGAGCCAATCCTATCGGCTGCGACCGGGGAGCCTAGCAGCGGTCATGACATCCCACTGTGACCCAGCTCACATCCTGGCCGATCTACCGAACTTCCTTTCGGCGTGCGATTGTTCGGGGAGCATTGGAAGCGTTCCGAGCCGATTCCGCGACAGCTGTCCGAACCGCTCGATGAGCTGATGCACAATCAATCAACGGGGAAGAAGGATTCACCGTGCCTGGTTCCCGGTCGGGGCCGATTCAGCACCCACGCCCATCCACCACCACCCTGGTGACCCTGCTGGTCGAGCAGTTCCGGCGGACACCCGACCGCCCCGCGGTGTCGGACCGCCGCGAGGTGCTCGACTACCGCGAACTCGACCGCCGATCAAGCGAGTTGGCGCACCGGCTGGCCCGCTCCGGGGCCGCCGCGGGCCGCATCGTCGCGCTCCACCTGGAGCGCTCGGTGGACCTCGCCGTCGCCATCGTCGCCGTCCTGCGAGCCGGCGCCGCCTGGCTGCCGCTCGCCACCACCGACCCGGACGGCCGCCTCCAGGACCTGCTGCGGGACGCCGATCCCGCCGCCATCCTCACCGGCGACCCTGACCGGATCCGCCGACTCGCCTCCGGCACACCCTGTCTGACCACGAGGGACGTCGGGGACGCCCGCTGGGACGGCGAACCGGACGGCACCGCGGACGGGCCCGCCGACCCGGTCCTGATCGACGCCGCCGCACCGACCGACCTCGCGTACGTCATCTACACCTCCGGCTCCACCGGCCGCCCCAAGGGCGTGCTGACCGAGCACGCCGCGATCGTCAACCGGCTCCGCTGGATGCAGGACCGCTTCGGCCTCGGCCCCGCCGACGTCGTCGCCCAGAAGACCCCGTACACCTTCGACGTCTCGGTGTGGGAGTTCCTCTGGCCGCTGCTGACCGGGGCCCACCTCACCTTCGCCGAACCGGACGGCCACCGCGACCCCGACTACCTGGCCGACTTCCTGGCCGAACGCCGGGTCACCGTCACCCACTTCGTCCCCAGCATGCTCCGCGAGTTCCTCCGCCGGCTGCCCGTCGGCGCCTGCCCCGAACTGCGCGTCGTGACGGTCAGCGGCGAGGCCCTCGGCCAGGACCTCGCCCAGCGCTTCTTCGAGCGGCTCCCGCACGTCGAACTGCACAACCTCTACGGCCCCACCGAGGCCGCCGTGGACGTCACCCACTGGCAGTGCGAGCCCGGCCGCCCGCTCGACGAGCCGGTGCCGATCGGCCGTCCGATCACCGGCATCGAGCTGCTGGTCGTGGACGAGCACGGCGCCGAACTTCCCGCCGGCGCGACCGGCGAGCTCTGCATCGCCGGCGTCGGGGTCGCCCGTGGCTACCTCAACCGGCCCGAGCTCACCGCCGAACGCTTCGTCCCGCACCCGGCCGACGCTCGGCAACGGATTTACCGCACCGGCGACTTGGCCTCCCGCCGCCCGGACGGCGCCTACCTCTACCACGGCCGCAACGACCGCCAGGTGAAGATCGGCGGCGTCCGGATCGAACTCGGCGAGGTGGAGGCGGCCCTGCTGGCCCTGCCCTACCTGGACGAGTGCGTCGTGCTGACGCTCACCGACCCGGCCGGCACCACCCGGCTCGCCGCCGTCGCCGTCCCGGCCGCCGCCACCCACCCCGACATCGGCACCGCCACCGCCACCGCCACCGCCACCGCCCATGAGGCCTGGCGCGCCGACCTGGCCCGGGTGCTGCCCGCCGCCTCGATCCCGGCCACCCTGACCACCGTCGCCGCCATCCCGAAGACCGCCCACGGCAAGGCCGACACGGCGGCGCTGCGCCTGCTGGTGGAGCCGGCACCCGACGCCACCGCGCCCGACGCCGCCGCCCCGGCCGCCGAGGAGCTGGAGCCGGTGGAGCGCGCCTGGGCCACCGTGCTCGGCAGCCGGCTGCCGCACTTCTTCGAGGCCGGCGGCACCTCGCTGCACGCCGTGCGGCTGCTCGGCGACCTCGCCGAACAGCTGGGCGTACGGGTGCCGGTCGCCGAGTTCCTCGCCCGGCCCACCCTGGACGGGCTGCGCGCCCTGGTCGCCGGCGCGGGCCGGCACCCGGCGGAGCTGCCGGAGGCCACCCCTCGGAGCGGCCCGCTGCGGCCCAACCACGCCCAGGAACGCCTGTGGTTCCTCCAGGAGTTGGAGCCCGGCAGCACCGCGATGAGCGCCCCCACCGCGTTCCGGATCACCGGCGCGACCACGGCGCAGGTCGACGAGGCCTTCGCCCGGCTGCTGGAGCGGCACGAGGTGCTGCGCACCCGGTACACCGCCGTGGACGGCGAACCGCTCGCCGTCATCGACCCAACCGGCCCCCGGATCGCCTGGTCGCCGGCCCCGGCCGGCGCCGACCCCGCCGACCTGATCCGCGCCCAGGCCACCGAACTCGCCGATCAGCCCTTTGACCTGGGCGCCGGAGCCCCGCTGCGCGTGCGCGGCACCAGCCTCGGCGACCACGACCAGCTGCTGGTGGTCGCCACCCACCAGATCATCAGCGACGGCTGGACCTGGTCGCTGCTCACCGAGGACCTGCTCGCCCTGCTGACCGGCGGCGAACCGCCCACCGGCCCCGAGCGCCTGCAGATCGCCGACCACGCGGCCTGGCAGCGCCGCCACGAGGCCGGCCCCGCACACCTCGCCGCCGTCGAGGAGTCCCTGCGGCACTGGCGCACAACGCTGGCCGGCGCACCGGACGGCCTGGACCTGCCCACCGACGCCCCCCGCCCGGCCGCGCTCAGCGTCCCGGCCGACAGCGTCGACCTCGCCTGGTCGCCCGGCTTCGACGACCGGCTGCGCGCCCTGTGCCGGGAGCGCAAGGTCACCGAGTTCATGGCCCTGCTCGCCGGGTACACCGCCTGGCTGGCCCGGATCAGCGGCCAGGAGACGGTGGTCGTCGGCACCCCGATGGCCAACCGGACCCCCGAGTGGACCGACCGGATGGCCGGCAACTTCATCACCACCGTCCCGCAGCGCCTGGACGTCGACGAGGACACCACCTTCCTCGACCTCCTCGACCGCGCCCGCACCTCGGTGGTGGACGGCGCCCGGCACTCGGTGGTGCCGATGGAACGGATCGTCGCCGAACTCGGCGGCGCCCGCGGCGCCGACCGGCTGCCGGTCTTCCAGAACCTCTTCGTCTTCCAGAACATGCCCGCCTGGCGGCGCGAGGCCGACGGCCGCGCCGTGCGGGTCCACCAGTTCCCCCCGCGCCACACGCACTACGACCTCAAGTTCGAGGTCTTCCCGTTCACCACCGGGTACGAGGCACGCCTGGTCCACGCCCGGGGGCGGATCTCCGCCGAACGCGCCGCCGTGATGGCCCGTCAACTCGCCTCCTACATCGAGGCCGCGGTCGACAAGCCGGACGCGTACATCGACGAGATCCCGCTCTGACCGGCCCAGGTCGTCCCCGACCGGAAGATTGGACTGACACTGAGATGACGCACGTCAGCGATCACCGCGGCCCCACCCCCACCGCCGCGCGGCCATCGCCCGAACACACCGTCCCCGCACTGATCGAGGCCACCGCCTCGCGCTGCCCGGACTCCATCGCTCTGGTCCGCGGCGACCGGACCTGCAGCTACCGGGAGCTGGTCGAGCGCTACCGCGCCACCGCCCGTGGCCTCCTCGCGGCCGGCGTCGGCGCCGGCGACGTGGTGGCGGTGCGCGGCGGCCGCTCGGTGGAGACGGTCGTGTCCCTGCTGGGCGTCCTGCGGGCGGGCGCGATCCTCACCATGGTCGACGTCACCCAGCCCGCCGGCCGGGTCCGCGACATCCTGGCGGCCGCCGAGCCCCGGCTGGTCCTGGACACCACCGGTACGGCCCTGCCCGCCGAACTCGCCGACCACCGCGTGCTGCGGCCCGACGAGCTGACGGACCGGCAGGCCGAACTGCCCGAGGACGACGTCGAGGCCCCCGCCTACCTGTGCTTCACCTCCGGCACCACCGGCCGCCCCAAGGGCGTGCTCGGCTGGCACGGCGCGCTCACCCAGTTCTGCGCCTGGGAGCAGCGGGCGCTCGCCATCACCGACGGCGACCGGGTCGCCCAGATGGCCGCGCTGACCTTCGACGCGCTCTTCAAGGACCTCTTCCCGGCGCTGATCGGCGGCGCCACCGTCTGCCTGCCGCCCACCGACCGCCCGTTCGTCGACGTGACGCGGGTGCTCGACTGGCTGCGCGCCGACGCCGTGACCGTCCTGCAGACCGTCCCGAGCGTGCTCGGCGCGCTGCTCTCCGAACTGCCCGCCGGCCACGGCTTCCCGGCGCTGCGGCTGGTCTGCCTCTCCGGCGAGCCGCTGCCGGGCAGCCTGGTCAACCGCTGGCGCGCCGCCACCGACGCCCCCGAGGTGCGCTTCGTCAACCTGTACGGCACCACCGAGGCGACCATCCTCAAGGCCTGGTACCCGGTGCCGCAGGGCGAGGTGCCCGCCGGCATCCTGCCGGTCGGCACCGCCACCGACGGCGCCGAGCTGCTGGTGGTCAACAGGCGCGGGCGCCGCTGCGGCGTCGGCGAGCCCGGTCAGGTGCTGATCCGCAGCCGCTTCCTGACCCGGGGCCTGTGGCGGCCCGAACCCGGCGCCGAGCCGCTGTTCGAGGTGAACCCGCTCAACCCCACCGACCCGACCGACCTGGTGCAGCGCACCGGTGACCTGGGCCGGATCGACCCGCGGGGCGACGTCGAGATCCAGGGCCGGGCGGACGACCAGGTGAAGATCCTGGGCGTGCGGGTCCAGCCCGCCGAGGTCGCCGCGGTGATCCGCCGGCTGCCCGAGGTCAAGGACGCCGCCGTGGTGGTCCGCCCGGGCGCGGACGGCCCCGCGCTGGCCGCCTACCTGGTGCCCGCGCCCGGCGCCCGCCCGGACGCCGAGCTGGTGCGCACCCACGTGGCGGCGCACGGCTCCAACGCGATGGTCCCCGCCCATGTGGTGCTGCTGGAGCGGCTGCCGCTGACCGGCCACGGCAAGCTGGACCGGGCCGCGCTGCCCGCGCCCGAGGAGGCGGCGCAGGCCGGCGCGCCGGAGCCGGACGAGGGCGAGTGGAGCGGCACCGAGCAGCGGGTCGCCGCGATCTGGTCCGAGGTGCTGGGGCGGCAGGTCACCGCCCGGCACGCCAACTTCTTCCACCTCGGCGGCCACTCGCTGCTGATGGCCCGGGTGGTGGCCCGGATCCGGCGCGCCTTCGCCGTCGAGCTGAGCCTGACCACGCTGTTCCGCGCCGCCACCGTCGCCGCCCTCGCGGCCGCCGTCGACGAGGCGCTGCGCACCGGGGCCGCCGTCGCCGAGGAGCCCCTTCCGGCTCCCGCCACGACCGACGGCCCCCAGCCGCTCTCCCCCGAGCAGGAGGGCCTGTGGTACCTCCAGCAGCTGGACCCGAGCAGCTCCGCGTACAACATGGCGGGCGTCTTCACCCTGCCCGCCGGGCTGGACGAGGAGGTGGTGCGGGAGGCCGTGCTCACCGTCTGTCGCCGCCACCAGGCGCTGCGGCTGCGCTTCCACGAGGTCGACGACCACCCGGTGCAGCTGGCTGGCCCGGCCGAGGTGGACTTCGCCCGGCTCCCGGACGGCGCCGACCGGGCGGCGGGCCTGGCCGCGCTGACGGCCACCGCCGCCGTCCCGTTCGACCTGGTCGCCGGTCCCCCGGTGCGGGTGCGCACGGTACGGGTGGCCGGCCGGGAGCTGCTGGTCGGCCTGACCGTCCACCACCTGTGCTGCGACGCGGTGTCCTGGCGGATCGTCTGCGAGCAGGTCGACGCGCTGCTGGCCGGCGCCGACCGCCACTCCCGGCCGGACTCGGCCGGGCCCCTGCTGCAGTTCGGCGACTGGGCGGCCTGGCGGGCCGGCCGCATCACCGGTGAGCGCGCCGAGGCCGACCTCGCCTACTGGCGCGACCTGCTGGCCGACGTCCGCCGCCCCGAGCTGCCGCTCGGCCGGCCCGTCCCCGGTGGCCGGCCGCACCAGGCCCGGGTGGTCCGCGTCGCGCTGGCGCCCGAAGTATCCGCCCCGCTGGGCGAGTTGTGCGCCCGGGCGGACGCCACCGAGTACATGGCGATGATGACGGTGCTGGCCTACGCGCTCTCCCGCGCCGCGGCCCAGGACCAGGTGGTCATCGGCAGCGACAGCGCGGGCCGGGACCGCGAGGAGTTCGACGAGGTCGTCGGCTTCTTCGTGCGCACCCATGCCTACGCCTTCGACCTGTCCGGCGATCCGGGCTTCGCCGAGGCGCTGGGCCGGGTGCGCGCCACCCTGGTCGAGGCCGCCGGGCACCGCGAGGTCTCCTACGCCCAGGTCGTGGACGCCGTCACCGCCGCCCGCGGCGGGGACCGCGACCCGCTCTTCTCGGTGCTGCTGCGGATGCCGCCGCGCGAGGAACTGCCGCGCGAGGCCGCCGTGTTGCGTCCGCTGGACGCGGTGGCCGAGGCGGCGGACGGCACCGGCGCCGCGCCCACCGCCAAGTTCGACCTCACCGTCGTGGTGCGCCCGGAACCGACCGGGACGGTCCTCGACCTGGAGTACGACGCCGACACCGTCCAGCCCGAGTACGTGGCCGCGCTGGCCGACCGGCTCACCCGGCTGCTGGCCTTCGCCGCCGCCCAGCCGGACCGCCCGCTCAGCCTCGCCCAGGGCGACGCCCACCCCTTCGACACCGCGCTGCCCCCGGCGGAGCCCGTCCCGGTCGCCGAGGCGGTCCGGCGGCAGGCCACCGCCACTCCGGAGGCGATCGCCGTCCGCTGGGCCGAGGGTGAGGTGACTTACCGTCAACTCGCGGATGCAGCAAGCGGGGTGGCCCGCAAGCTGGCCCCCGGCGAGCGGGTCGGCCTGCTCGGCGGGAAGTCCCCCGCCACGGTCGCCGCCCTGGTGGGCGCGCTCGACGCGGGCGCCGTCCCGGTCCCGATGGACGAAGGACTGCCCGGCCCCCGGCTGGAGACCATGGCCGCGCGGGCCGAGGTCCGCCGCGTCCTGCTCACCGAGCCCAGCACCGCCACCGGCGCACTGACCGGAGTCGAGGTGCACCGGCTGGCCTTCGACGCCCTGCTCGCGGACACCGGCGGCGCTCCCGCACCCACCCCGGCCGGCCCGGACGACCCCGCGTACGTCTTCTTCACCTCCGGCACCACCGGCGAGGCCAAGGCCGTGCTCGGCCGGCGCCGCGGCCTGGACCACTTCATCGACTGGGAGACCACCGAGTTCGGCATCCACCCCGGCGACCGGGTGGCCCAGCTGACCACGCTGTCCTTCGACGCCATGCTGCGCGACGTCTTCGTCCCGCTCACCCGCGGCGCCACGCTCTGCCTGCCCTCCGCCGCCGACCTGGACGACACCGCGCGCACCGTGGAGTGGCTGGCCCGCGAGCGGGTCACCGTCGTGCACACCACGCCCAGCGTGGTCACCGCCTGGCTGCGCGAGGCCGACCCGGCCACCGCCCGGCTGCCCCACCTGCGGCTGCTCTGCCTGTCCGGCGAGCCGCTGAGCGGCCGGCTGGTCGCCCGGCTGCGCGAGCGGCTGCTCGGCCCGGACGCCGAGATCGTCAACTTCTACGGTCCCACCGAGACCACGATGATCAAGACCTTCCACCGGGTGGCCGCCGATCAGGACCACGGTCCCGTCCCGGTCGGCCGGGCGCTGCCCGGCGGCCAGGCCGTCGTGCTCGGCACCGCCGACCGCCCGTGCGGCCCCGGCGAGCGCGGCGAGATCGTGCTGCGCACGCCCTACCGCACCCTCGGTTACCTGGGCGGCACCGGCCCGGCCTCGGCTTTCCGCCCCAACCCGCGCGGCACCGACCCGGACGACCTGCTCTACCGCACCGGTGACCTCGCCGTGGTCGGCGCCCACGGCGAGATCCACATCGAGGGCCGCCGCGACGACCTGCTCAAGGTCCGCGGCATCCGGATCCACCCGGGCGAGGTGGCGGCCGAACTGGCCACCCACCCCGAGGTGCGCCAGGTGCACGTGGACGCCGACAAGGAGGGCGACGGCACCCTCGTCGCCTACCTGGTCAAGGAGCCCGGCGCCACGCTGACCGCCGAGACCCTGCGCGGCTACGCCCGCGAGCGGCTGCCCCTGGCCCTGGTGCCCGGACTCTTCCTGTTCGTCGACCGCTTCGTCCTGCTGCCGAACGGCAAGCTCGACCGCTCCTCCCTGCACGGCGCGGCGCCCCGGCGCACCGTCGAACGGGTCGAGCCGCGCGACGAGACCGAGCAGACGCTCTGGCAGCTCTGGTCCGAGCTGCTCGAACACCGGGACTTCGGCGTCACCGACGACTTCTTCGCGGTCGGCGGCCACTCGCTGCTCGCCACCATCCTGCTCACCCGGCTGCGCAAGCGCACCGGCGTGGCGCTCTCGCTGCGCCGCCTGCTGGAGGGGCCGCGGATCGAGCACCTCGCCGAAGGGGTGCGCGAGCTGGCCGGCGACGGCGCCGACCAGGGCAGCGAACTGCTGCTGCCGCTGCGCCCGGGCACCCCCGGCGGGCCGGTGCTGTTCCTGGTGCACCCCATCGGCGGCGACGTGCTCTGCTACCGCGAGCTGGCCGCGGCCCTGCCGGCCGAGGTCACCGTGCTCGGCGTGCGCGCGCCCGGCCTGGAGTCCGGCACCCCGCTGCGCACCGTCCAGGAGCTGGCCGCCGCCTACCTGCCCGAGGTCCGCAAGGCGCAGCCGGAGGGCCCGTACCACCTGGCGGCCTGGTCGATGGGCGGCGTGGTCGCCTACGAGATGGCCCGCCAGCTCTCCTTCGAGGGCGTCCGGACCGCCTCGGTGACCCTGCTGGACAGCTACGCGCCCGGCTCCGGGGCGTTCGCCCGCTTCGCCGACCCGGACACCGACCGGGCGGAGTCCTTCGCCCACGACCTCGACCGGATGACCGGCGAGCGGCCCGCCACCGGGCTGCTGCGCGGCGCCCCGGCCGAGGACGAGGAGACCCGCTCGCTGCAACGGCGCTTCCAGGTGTTCGACGCCAACGCCACCGCCCTGGTCGCGTACAAGCTGCGCCGCGCCCGGCTGCGCGACACCCGGCTCACCCTGCTGCTGGCCGGCGCTCAGGAGCGCCCGGACGGCAGCACCCCGACCCTCGGCTGGACCGAGGCGCTCGGCACCGACGTCGACACCCTCACGGTGCCGGACGTCGACCACTTCACCCTGCTGCGCGGCCCGGCGGCCCGCACCGTCGCCGAGCGGATCGCCCGCGTGCTCGCGGCGAGCAGCGCCCGCCCGGACGAGGAGCGATCGTGACCGAAACCAGCACTCCGCGGTTCCGCGCCTACACGGCACGCGACCTGGACACCCTGCTCGACCGCTGCGGGGCCGACGCCGAGACCCGGCTGCAGACCCGCGCGGTGGCGGCGATCCTGCCGTTCAAGACCAACCAGTTCGTGGTCGACGAGCTGATCGACTGGGACGCCGCCGAGGACGACCCGATCTTCCGGCTGGTCTTCCCCCAGCCGGACATGCTGGCCGCCGACGAGCTCAAGACCGTCACCGACCTGCTGCGGCACGGCGCCGGCCCGGCCGACCTGCACCGCGCCGCACGGCAGATCCGGGCCGGCATGAACGCCCACCCGGCCGGGCAGACGGACCTCAACGTCGCCCGCTGGCAGGGCACTCCGCTGTCCGGCGTGCAGCACAAGTACCGCGAGACGCTGCTCTACTTCCCCCGCCAGGGCCAGACCTGCCACGCCTACTGCACCTACTGCTTCCGCTGGGCCCAGTTCGTCGGGGACCCGGAGCTGAAGATCGCGGCGGCCTCGGACGAGACGGCCGCGCTGCGCGGGTACCTGCGCGAGCACACCGAGATCTCCGACATCCTGGTCACCGGCGGCGATCCGATGATCATGGGCACCGGCCCGCTGCGCCGGGCCCTGGAGCCCTTCCTCGACCCGGAGTTGGCGCACATCACCACCATCCGGATCGGCACCAAGGCGCTCACCTACTGGCCGTACCGCTTCACCAGCGACCAGGACGCCGACGACCTGATGCGGCTGTTCGAGGAGATCCGCGCCGCCGGCAAGCACCTGGCCCTGATGGCCCACGTCACCCACCCCCGGGAGCTGTACCCCGAGGCGGTGCACCAGGCGGTCCGGCGGGTCCGCGCCGCCGGCGCGGTGGTCCGCACCCAGGCGCCGCTGATCCGCACCATCAACGACGACGCGGCCCTGTGGCGGGAGATGTGGACGCGCCAGCTCGCGCTCGACGCCGTCCCGTACTACCTGTTCGTGGAGCGCGACACCGGCCCGCGGAACTACTTCGAGGTGCCGCTGGTGCGGGCCTGGGAGATCTACCGGGACGCGGTGTCCGGCGTCACCGGACTGGCCCGCACGGTCCGCGGGCCGTCGATGTCCGCGACCCGCGGCAAGGTCGTGGTCGACGGCGTCACCGAGGTCGCCGGGCGGCGGGCGCTCGCCCTGCGCTACCTCCAGGCCCGCGACCCGAGCATCGTCGGGCGCCCGTTCTTCGCCGAGTACGACCCGCGGGCGACCTGGCTCAGCGACCTGAAACCGCTCTTCCCCTCCGACGCGCCGTACCTGGACGTCCGATGACGGGCCCTACGCCCCACCACGACATGCCGAACCCCTCCCGAGGTCAAGGAGACCAGCGATGACCGGCCAGACCACCCACACCGCCACCGCCGACGGGCCGGTGGTCCTGGGCATCTCGGCGCACTTCCACGACTCCGCCGCCGCCCTGCTGGTCGGCGGCCGACTGGTGGCCGCCTCCCACGAGGAGCGCTACACCCGCCGCAAGCAGGACCCGGAGCTGCCCCGCCTCGCCGTCCAGGACTGCCTGCGCCAGGCCGGGCTGAAGATCACCGACGTGGACTGCGTCGCCTACTACGAGGACCCGGTCAAGAAGCTGCACCGCCAGCTCTGGGCCGGCCTGCCGGCCTTGCCGGACAACGGCCCGATGGCCCGCTACCGGCTGGACGCCGACCGCCCCCGCCGGGAGATCCGCGACCTGCTGGGCTGGGACGGCCCGGTCGAGATCGTCGACCACCACCTCTCGCACGCGGCCAGCGCCTACTACTTCTCCGGCTTCGAGGACAGCGCCGTGCTGACCGTGGACGCCGTCGGCGAGTGGGCCACCAGCACCTGGGGCGTCGGCCGCGGCGCCGAGCTGGAGCTGCGCGAGCAGGTCGGCTTCCCGCACTCGCTGGGCCTGCTCTACAGCGCCGTCACCGGCTACCTCGGCTTCGAGGTCAACGAGGGCGAGTACAAGGTGATGGGCCTCGCCCCGTACGGCGAGCCGCGGTTCAAGGAGCAGATCGAGCAGCTGATCCACCTCGACGAGGAGGGCGGCTTCCGACTCGCCCTGGAGTACTTCGACTTCGCCGACCCGGAGGGCATGCTCGGCGAGCGCTTCGAGAAGCTGCTCGGAGTGCCGCCCCGCGTCCCGGAGTCGGAGATCGAGGGCGTCCACTACGACCTGGCGCGCTCCATCCAGCTGGTCACCGAGGAGACCCTGCTGCGGATGGCCGACAAGGCGCACCGGATGTCCGGCAGCCGCAACCTGTGCATGGCGGGCGGGGTCGCGCTCAATGTCGTCGCGGTGCGCCGGATCGTCGAGGAGGGCCCGTTCGAGAACGTCTTCGTCCAGCCCGCCTCGGGCGACGCGGGCGGCAGCCTCGGCTGCGCGGCCGTGGCCCACCAACGGCTGACCGGCGAGCGCCCCGCGCGGGAGCGGCAGCGCTCGGCGCTGCTCGGCTCGGGCACCGGCTCGGACGAGATCGCCGGGCTGCTCGGCGCCTACGCCGGCCACTCCTTCCTGGACTTCCGGGGCGACGAGGCGGGCCTGCTGGACGCGGTCTCGTCCCGGCTGGCCGACGGCAAGGTGATCGGCTGGTACTACGGCCGGGAGGAGTTCGGTCCGCGCGCCCTCGGCGGGCGCTCCATCCTCGCCGACCCGCGCGGCGACGACACCCGGGACCGGATCAACGCCTCGGTCAAGATGCGCGAGGCCTTCCGCCCCTTCGCCCCCGCCGTGCTGGCCGAGCACGCCCGGGAGCACTTCAGGCTCGACCACGAGTCGCCGTTCATGCTGGAGACCTGTGAGGTGGACTCCCCTCTGCACCTGCCGGCCATCACCCACGTCGACAACTCGGCCCGGGTGCAGACCGTCACCGAGCAGCAGAACGGCCGGTTCTACCGCCTGATCAAGGCCTTCGCCGAGCGGACCGACTGCCCGCTGCTGCTGAACACCTCGTTCAACCTGCGCGGCGAGCCGATCGTGCACACCCCGGTCGACGCCCTGCTCTGCTTCCTGCGCTCGGACATCGACTGCCTGGTGCTGGACGACTTCGTGCTGGACCGTTCGGCCCTGCCGCAGTCCTGGGTCACCTGGTTCAAGGGCACCCGCCCGCCCCGCCACCAGCAGGTCAGCGACAACGTCTACACCCTGCTCTGACCACCCGCGCTGCGGGCCGCCGTCGCGGGGTTCGGCGCGGCGGCCCGCAGCGGTGGTACGGGCTCAGCCCTGGCAGAGGCCCCGGCTGTAGTCGAAGGTCGCGGCGGCCTGCGAGTACTGCCACTGCGGGGCGAGCAGCTGCGCGTCCACCTGCGCGGCAGCGGCGCGGTCCTCCACGACGTAGCCGAAGTCCTGCAGCCAGGCCGGGTAGAGGTTCTTCGACCCGATGAAGAACGCCGAGCCGTCGACCGAGACCAGCTTGTGGTGCAGCGCGTACGGGTGCCCGTCGGCCCAGGTCGGGGCGGACGCGGCGCGGAACGGGGCGAGTTGGAGGTTCCGGCACATCGCCGTCCGGGCCTGCGCCGGGTCGCCGAGCCGGGCGGTGAGGCGCGCCGCGAGGGTGTCGCTGATCTCGTTCAGGGACTTGATCTGCGAGTAGCCGCCGCTGCCGACCGCACCCCGGTTGCCGGGGTCGCTGACCACGATGCGGACCTTCACCCCGTCGGCGAGCTTGCCCGCGAGCAGGTCGAAGAGCCGTGCGTCGTAGCGGGGCATCGGCGGGCAGGTGCCGGTCACGTCCTGCTGGGAGATGTCGATCCGGCTGCCGGCGCTCGCGACCAGCGCGCGCAGCGCGTTCTCCTCCGGGTTGACCGTCTCGTAGGCGCGGTCGTCGTTGGTGCGGTCGCGCAGGCCGATCGGGCCGCACTTGACGTCCTCGGCGCCGGCCGCCGGGTCCGGGCGGTACCCGGAGGCCGGGTCGGTGTCGCGGATCCCGACGCCCAGGCCGCCGACGGCGATCACCGGCAGGGTGCCGGTGGCGGGCACCTGCCCGGCCGCCGGGTTGAGCCGCTTCTCCAGGTCGGGGGTGCACCCGGCGCCGTTGGAGGAGGCGAACCAGGCGGCCGAGAGCACACCGCTGTTGCGGCAGGTCCAGTCCCACAGGGTGTCCAGGTAGGCGCCGGCGGAGGCGGCGGCCGGACCGTTCAGCGCGAGGTCGACGTCCGTCACCGGGTGGGCGGTGTCCAGGTAGTCGCTCTTCCAGTTGTTGATCCCGCCGGTGATGACGCTCTGCCCGTCGACGACCAGCAACTTGGAGTGGTTCCAGGAGAACGCGGTCTTCGCGGTGGTCATCGAGGCCACCTCGACGGTCACCCGGCCGGCCGCCCCGCCGAGCCGGGCCACCAGCTCGTCACGGTACCTGGACGGCAGCGCGGTGATGTTGAGCAGCGGGGCGGCCCCGGCGAGGATCCGCACGTGCGGCGCGTTCCCGGCGGCCACCGACGCCTTCAGGCCGTCCACGATGGCGTCCTGGAACGCACCGTCCGGGAACGGGGCCAGAGTTGATATGTCGACGGTCCGCGTGGCCCGCGAGATGTTCTCCCGCATCCGGTCCAGCAGCCGCTTGGTCCCGGCCCGGTCACCGCAGGAGGCGTCCCCCCAGCACCCCGGCGTCTGCAGCAGCCACCCACCCGGATCCCCCGCCGGAGCGTCCAGCCGGTTCCCCGCCGTCCGCTGCCACACCACGCCCTCCAGCCCGGGCGACACCTGACGCAACGTCCGCTCCACCGCGTCCAGGTGCGGAGTGCCATCGACGGGCACCGCGGCGGGCACCGCCTCCGCGAACGCGGGGGCGACGGGCAGCACACCGACAGCGGCGGCGAGGGCCAGCGCGGAACCGGCCAGACGGCGGCCGGAACGGCGGGAGTGGCGGGACTGGTGAGAGAGCACGTACGAGTCCTTCATGCGGGGCCGGGGACGTTCACCCGGACGACACCGATAAATTACCTCAAAGTAACCTGATGTGCTGTCAGGGTCCCATCAAGGAGCCCGAACCGGCCTGACTCACCCTCAGCGCCGTGCAGGTACCGTGCCCGGACATCACCAAGGAGCCCACGGATGGCGGCAGTCGCCGGCCACGCCCTGGCAGCCGTCGCGGCTACCGGCCCCGCACAACGCAAAGGAGCCGGGGCCGACGCACCAAGTGCGCCGACCCCGGCTCCTGCTGGTAGCGGGGACAGGATTTGAACCTGCGACCTCTGGGTTATGAGCCCAGCGAGCTACCGAGCTGCTCCACCCCGCGTCGTTGACACCACCCTATGCGACCACCCACCCGAAACGGAAATCGTCTTCCCGCAGACTCCAGGTTCCACGGCTGCGTCAGCACCGTCGGTCGGTCTCTGGCAGCCGGCCGGCGACACGGTCAGCCCATGGCCACCAAGGCGCCGGCGAGGACGGCGGCCACCATCCTGCGGATGGCGGTGGTCTGCGGCGGGGCGCTCGTCCGGTCGGCGAACAGCAGGTGCCCGGCCCCGACGAGGGTGGGGGCGAGCGTGTCGATGTCAGCGTCGCCGGCCAGGCGACCCGACTCCCGCTCCGCGGTGAGGTATGCGGCGATCATGGCGGTGCCTTGCATGAGCAGTGGGATGCCGGCCAGACCGGCCTCGCGCAGCCGTGCGCGGAGGCCGTCGCGGAAGGTGATGAGCGCGACGATCGCCACCGTGACCGGCCCGAACAGGTCCTGCAGTGCGTCGGCCAGGTTGTCCACCACGCTCCCGGTGCCGGCGGCGGCACGCAGAGTCGTGGTGCGGTCCTCGATTCCGCGGATGCGGTCGAGGACCAGTGCTGCCAGGAAGGCGTCGAAGTCGGTGAAGTGCCGGTGCAGCACGCCCTTGGCGCAGTTCGCCTCTTCCGTGACCGCCCGGCTGGTCAACGCGTCGGGCCCGTCCCGAAGCAGGACGCGCTCGGCGGCTTCGAACAACTGGCCGCGGACGTTGTGGATGTGCACTCCTGACGGCATTGTCTCCCTTTCCGCGCCGCCCCGTCTTAACAAGTGGGCAGCTGCCCATTAGTGTGGGCGCATGCCCACTTTATCGCAGGGACAACCCGACAAGTCCGGCCCCGAACCCCACCGCCACCGGCAGACGGCCGAGTCGTTCGGCGTGGACGCCGAACGCTACGACCGCGCCCGACCGCCGTATCCCCAGGGCCTGATCGACAGGATCGTCGCGGCGAGCCCAGGCCTGCGCGTCCTCGACGTCGGAGCCGGGACCGGCATCGAGGCCCGGCAGTTCCAGGCTGCCGGCTGCACGGTGCTCGGCATCGAGCCCGACGAACGGATGGCCGCCTTCGCACGACGCAGCGGTGTGGAGGTCGAGGTTGCCAGGTTCGAGGACTGGCAGCCGGCCGGGCGGCAGTTCGACGCGGTCATCGCCGGCACCGCCTGGCACTGGGTGGACCCCGTCGCCGGTGCGGCCAAGGCAGCCCAGGTACTCGGGCCCGGCGGCCGACTCGCCCCCTTCCACCACGTCCCCCAGCTCCCGGCCGAGGTGATCGACGCCCTCGCCGAAGCACTCCGACGGTTCGCCCCCGATTCCCCGTTCAACCCCGGCGTGCTCAGAGGCTCGGCCGTGGACGCCTACCAGCCACTGTTCGCGAAAGTCGCCGACGGGATCCGGCAGACCGGCAGCTTCAGCGAGCCGGAACAGTGGCGCTTCGCCTGGGAGCGCACCTACTCCCGAGACCAGTGGCTCGACCAGCTCCCCACATTCGGCGGCCTCACCCAACTCCCCGCGGACAAGACGGCGGAGGTCCTGAACAGCGCCGGGACCGCGATCGACAAGCTCGGCGGCCACGCCACCGTGCCCTACACATCCGTCGTGATCACCTCGACCCGCTCCCCTACAGCCTGACCGCCGCAAACGTCGGGCGTCGCCGGGCACGAGCAGACTCATGAGCTCGGCGACGCCCCCGGGGTAGCGGGAAAGGCTCTCCGGCTTGTTGCACCGGACCTCAGCCCAACGGTCCGTCCCTGCGGGCCACACGATTGCCGAAGATCAGCCGATCGGCCCGCTGCTGACGCGACATGGAATCCGGGGTCTCAGCAGGTCTCACTGCCAACGGAGCGACTCGGCCTACAGGACCCTCTCGCCCTGGGGCCGGCCCGGGTGGATCCGGACCGGCCCCAGGGGCGCCGCGAGGTCAGCAGATCCGCGGCAGCTGCTCGCCCATCGGCAGGTCGACCACCCGGGTGCCGCCGAAGCCGGTGCGGGCGACGACCATCCCGGGGTGGTCCTCGACGCACTCGCCGATCACCACCGCCTCCGCCCCGAGCGGGTGGGCCCGCATCGCGGCGAGCACGGCCTCGGCCTCGTCACGCGGGACGAAGGCGACCAGTTTGCCCTCGTTGGCGATGTACATCGGGTCCAGGCCCAGGACGGCGCAGGCGTTGGCCACCGGATCCGGGACGGGGACGGCGCGTTCGCTGAGCACCACGCCCACCCCGGCGGCCGCCGCGATCTCGTTCAGCGCCGCCGCGAGTCCGCCCCGGGTGGGGTCGCGCAGCACGTGCAGGTCACGGCTCGCCGCGAGCATGGCCTCGACCAGCCCGCCGAGCGCCGCGCAGTCGCTGCGCACCTCGACTCCGAACTCCAAACCCTCCCGGACGCTCATGATCGCCACTCCGTGCAGGCCGATCGGCCCGCTGACGATCACCACGTCGCCCGGGCGGGCCCGCTGCGGCCGGATGTCGACCCCGGCCGGGACGAGCCCGATGCCGGCGGTGTTCAGGTAGACGCCGTCGCCGTGCCCGGCCTCCACGACCTTGGTGTCCCCGGTGGCCACCTCCACCCCGGCCGCGCGGGCGGCGGCGCCGATGGCCCGGGCGATCCGGTCCACCACGGCCAGCTCCACCCCCTCCTCCAGGATGACGCCGCAGGACAGGTAGGCCGGCCGGGCCCCGCTCATGGCCAGGTCGTTGACGGTGCCGTTGACGGCGAGGTCCCCGATGCAGCCGCCGGGGAAGAACAGCGGCCGCACCACGTAGGAGTCGGTGGAGAAGGCGAGCCGGGCGCCGCCGAGTTCCAGCACGGCGGAGTCGGCGAGGCCGGCCAGCGCCGGGCCGCCGTAGGCGGGCGCGAAGACGTGCTCGACCAGTTCGGCGGACATCGCCCCGCCACCGCCGTGCCCCATCACCACCCGGGGGTGGTCGCGCAGCGGCAGCGGGCAGCTCCAGCCGGAGAAGTCGGGCACGGCCGACGGTTGCGTCAGCGTCTCGGTGTCAGCCAACGGGGCTCGCCTCCTGGACGGGGCTCGGCGTGCTCAGCCGCCGGTAGAGGTAGTACGCGGCGCAGGCGCCCTCGCTGGAGACCATGGTGGCGCCGAGCGGTGTGCGCGGGGTGCAGACGGTCCCGAAGGCCTCGCACTGGTGGGGTTTGAGCAGCCCCTGGAGCACCTCGCCGGCCCGGCACTGGGCGGGTTCGCTGGTGCGGATGCCCGTGACGTCGAAGCGGTGTTCGGCGTCGTGGTCCCGGTAGCGCGGGGAGAGCCGCCAGCCGCTCTGCGGGATGACGCCGATGCCCCGCCAGGCACGGTCGGTGACTTCGAAGACGTCCTCCAGCATGGCGCGGGCCGCCGGGTTGCCCTCGGGGCGGACGGCCCGGGGGTAGGCGTTGTCGACGGTGTGCTCCCCGCGTTCCAGCTGCCGTACCGTGCGCCGGATGCCCTCCAGGATGTCCAGCGGTTCGAAGCCGGTGACGACGATCGGCACCCGGTGGCGCTCGGCGAGCGCGGGGTACTCGGCGGTGCCCATCACGCTGCACACGTGCCCGGCGGCCAGGAAGGCCTGGACCCGGCAGTCCGGCGATTCCATGATCGCCTCGATCGCCGGGGGCACCCGGACGTGCGAGACCAGCATGCTGAAGTTGCGCAGGCCCTGCTTCCGGGCCAGGTGGACGGCCATGGCGTTCGGCGGGGCGGTGGTCTCGAAGCCGATGCCGAAGAAGACGACCTCCCGGTCCGGGTTCTCCCGGGCGATCTTCAGCGCGTCGAGCGGCGAGTACACCACCCGTACGTCGCCGCCCTCGCTCCGGACCCGGAACAGGTCGCGGTCGGTGCCGGGCACCCGCAGCATGTCGCCGAAGGAGCAGAAGATCACTCCGGGCCGGGCGGCGATCGCCAGGGCCCGGTCGATCACCTCCAGCGGGGTGACGCACACCGGGCAGCCCGGCCCGTGGATCAACTCGACCTCGTCCGGCAGGAGTTGGTCGATGGCGTGCCGGATGATGCTGTGCGTCTGGCCGCCGCACACCTCCATCAGCGCCCAGGGGCGGGTGACCGTCGCCCTGATGTCCGCGAGCAGGCCCTCCGCCAGCTCGGGGTTGCGGAACTCCTCCAGGTACTTCACCGCTCGACCTCCTCAGCCGATCCGGCCGCCGGCTCACCCGCCGCCGCCTCCCACGGGTCGCCGAACTCCTCCTGCAACAAGCCGAGTTCCTCGAACAGCGCCAGCGTCCGCCGGGCCGATTCCTCGTCCAGGCGCTGCAACGCGAAGCCCACGTGGACGATCGCGTACTCCCCCACCGCCAGATCGGGCAGGTATTCCAGGCACACGTCCTTGACCACCCCGCCGAAGTCCATCACCGCCATCCGGGTCCCGTCCCGCTCCCCGATCTCCGTCACCCTGCCGGGCACCGCCAGGCACATCCGCTCTCACTCCTCCCGGGCGGCCGACGACCGGCCGGCCACCATCAGCTGGCCGAGCGCCAGCCCTCCGTCGTTGGGCGGCACCCGGCGGTGCCGCAGCACGGTGAATCCGTCCTCCCCGAGGCCGCGGGCGCAGGCCGAGGAGAGCAGCGCGTTGGCGAAGACGCCGCCGCTGAGCGCCACCGTGGTGGTGCCGTGCCGGTCCCGGACGACCGCGCAGACCCGCCGGACGGCCTCGGCGACCGCCGTGTGGAAGCGCGCGGCGACCAACCCGGCCGGCGCCCCGGCGGTCACGTCGGCGACCACCCCGGCCAGCACCGGCCCGGGGTCGAGGACCCAGCTGTCCCGCTGAGCGACCAGGTCGAAGGCGTAGCCCTCGGCCGGGCCGAACTCCACGGCGGCCGCCTCCAGTTCGATCGCCGCCTGGGCCTCGTACCCGGCCCGCTGGCAGACCCCGGCGAGCGAGGACACCGCGTCGAACAGCCGGCCCATGCTGGAGGTCGGCACGCAGTTCAGCCCGCATTCCAACTGCCGTTCCAGCAGCCGAAGTTCCTCCTCCGGGCAGGCCCGGACCGAGGGCAGCGCGGCGGTCCAGGGCAGCCCGGCGGCCCGCAGGTGGGCGAGCGCCGTCCGGTACGGGCGCTCGACGGCGGCGTCGCCGCCCGGCAGCGGCACATAGCCGAGGTGGGCGAGGCGGCGGTACCCGTCGTAGTCGGCGAGCAGCACCTCGCCGCCCCAGATCGCGCCGTCCTCGCCGTAGCCGGTGCCGTCGAAGGCCACGCCCAGGACGGGCCGGCCGCCGTCCAGGCCGTGTTCGGCCATGACCGCGGCGATGTGGGCGTGGTGGTGCTGCACCCGGCGCACCGGCCGGCCGGCGGCCGTGCGCTCGGCGTGCCGCAGCGAGCGGTAGCCGGGGTGCCGGTCGGCGACCAGCAGTTCGGGCCGTACCCCGCTGACGGTGCCGAGCTGTTCGACGGCCCGGTCGAAGGCGCGCAGCGTGGCCAGGTCGTCCATGTCGCCGATGTGGCCGGACAGCCAGGCGTAGCCGTCCCGGGCGAGCGCGAAGGTGTTCTTCAGGTCGCCGCCGACCGCCAGCACCGGCCGGACGGGCACGGGCAACGGGAGCGGCAGCGGCGCGTAGCCGCGCGAGCGTCGCAGTGGCAGCTGTTCGCCGTCCACCACCCGCACCACCGAGTCCTCGCAGGGGACGTTGATCGGCCGGTCGTGGGTGAGCCAGCCGTCGACCAGCGGGGCGAGCGTGGTGAGCGCGTCCCGGTCGTCGGTGACGATGGGCGCGCCGGAGAGGTTGGCGCTGGTCATCACCAGCAGGTCCGGCCCGGGGGCGGCGAGCAGCAGGTGGTGCAGCGGGGTGTACGGGAGCATCACCCCGAGGTCGGGGCTGCCGGGGGCGACGGCCGGCAGTCGCGCCGTGCAGCCGCCGGAGCGGCGCAGCAGGACGATCGGCCGGACGGCTCCGGTGAGCAGTTCCCGTTCGACGGGCCCGACCGGCAGCAGGCCCTCGACGGTGGCGAGGTCACGGGCCATCAGGGCGAACGGCTTGTCGCCGCGCCGCTTGCGGCGGCGCAGCAGGGCGACGGCGTCGGCGTCGCGGGCGTCGCAGGCGAGGTGGTAGCCGCCGAGGCCCTTGATCGCGAGGATCGCCCCGCCGGCGAGCAGCCGCCGGGCCTCGCCGAGGGCGTCCTCGCCGCCGAGTCCGGCCCGGCCGGGGACGGTCAGGGCGAGTCGCGGTCCGCAGGCGTGGCAGGCGACGGGCTGGGCGTGGAAGCGGCGGTCGGCGGGGTCGCTGTACTCCCGGGCGCAGTCCGGGCACATCGGGAAGCCGGCCATGGTGGTCTCGGCCCGGTCGTAGGGCAGGCCGGTGACGATGGTGTGCCGGGGGCCGCAGTTGGTGCAGCTGATGAACGGGTGCCGGTGGCGCCGGTCGGCGGGGTCGGTGAGTTCGGCCAGGCAGTCGGCGCAGGTCGCGACGTCGGGCGGGATCAGGGTGGCGCGGGGGCCGTCGGTGCGGGAGGGGGTGATGGTGAACCCGGTGGCGCCGGTGGCGGTGAGCGGCGCGTGGTCCACCGCGGCGACCTGGGCGAGCGGCGGCGCGTCGGCGGCGACCCGTCGGCAGAAGGCGTCCAGGGCGGCCGGGTCGCCCTCGACCTCGGCGAGGACGCCCTCGCCGGTGTTGGTGACGCTGCCGGCCAGTCCGAGTTCCCCGGCGAGCGCGAAGACGAACGGCCGGAAGCCGACGCCCTGCACCAGGCCGCGGACGGCGACCCGCCGCCGTTCGCGGTCGAGTGCCGTCACGGCCGCTCCGGCACCGCGTCGTGGTGGTGGTGCCCGGCGTGCTCGTGCCCCGCCGCCATCACCGGCCGGTGCACCTCGCCGCCGTCCAGCACGCCCAGCGCCCGTTCCAGCAGCGCCCCGACGCCGTCACCGCTGCGGGCCGAGGTCCGCACCACCTCCACGCCGGGGTTGACCCGCTGGACGTTCGCCAGGAACGCCGCCTCGTCGAACTCGGCCGCCACGGCGAGGTCGGCCTTGGTCACCAGGACGAGGTTGGCCAGTCCGAACGCGGTCGGGTACTTGAGCGGCTTGTCCTCGCCCTCGGTGACGGAGGCCAGCACCACCCGCAGCGATTCGCCGAGGTCGTAGGAGGCCGGGCAGACCAGGTTGCCGACGTTCTCCACGAACAGCAGCCGGCAGTCCCGGGGCAGCCAGCCGTCCAGGTGGCCGGCGAGCATCCGCGCCTCCAGGTGGCACAGGCCGTCGGTGAGCACCTGCTTCACGGGCGCGCCCGAACGGGCCAGCCGCAGCGCGTCGTTCTCGGTGGCGAGGTCGGCGGTGAGCGCGGCGACCTCGATCCCGCGCTTCCGGGCGAGGCCCAGCTCGGCCTCCAGCAGGGCGGTCTTGCCGCTGCCGGGGCTGGAGAGCAGGTTGACTGCGACCGTCCCGCGGGCGGTCAGCGCGGCCCGCAGTTCGCGGGCGCTGTCGTCGTTGCGGGCGAGCACCGCCCGGCGCAGGTCGACCGTGTGGCCTGTCTGGCACATCGGCGTCAGCCTTTCTGTTCGGCCGGGACGCCGGGGCGGCTGGCCCACTCGACGTCGAGGATCTGGAGCTCGCGCCCGGACAGCAGCTCGACGCCGGTGCCGGTGCGGCAGTCCGGGCAGCCGAGGTCCGGCGGCATGCCGACGGCCCACTCGACGGCGCAGGGCGCGCAGCGGGCCCGCGCCGGGACGGCCTCGGTGTCCAGCACCGCGCCCTCCACCAGCGTTCCGGCGCAGGCGAGTTCGAAGCAGAAGTCGAGGGCCTCGGGCACCACGCCCGCCAACTCGCCGACCTGCAGCCGGACCCGGGCCACTCCGGCGGCCCGGTGTTCGCGCGCGGCCGTGTCCACCTGCTCGACGACGGCGGCGGCGATCGACATCTCGTGCATCGGTCCCTTCCCACGGCGGGCGGCAACGCGCCCCATTACAGGGGGCGGTGGCGGCGACGGCTCGAAGCCGCGCCGCCACCGCGTCCGGGGCTGCACCGTTCGCAGCAATCCGCGGCTCACATCCGCGAGATCTTCACGTACCGCTTGAGGTCCGGCAGGCTCTGCCAGACCAGCGCGCCGATCCCCGCCAGCAGGGCCGCGCAGAACAGTTTCCTCAGCATGGTGTTGTCCTCCTCTCTGCCCGAGTCCTCTCCGCCCGAGTCCTCTCCGGCTGCGGGCCCGACGGCGACGCGGCCTCCCGCAGGGCCTCCTCGACGGCCTCCAGCACCGTCCGGACGGCCTCCGCCACGGCGGCGGCCACGGGGGCGCTCAGCCCGATGCCCTCCTCCAGCGACGCCGGTTCGCAGCCGACCACCAGCACCCGCGCGGGCGGTTGGCCCCCGGTGCCGGCGGCGAGCGTGGCGAGCAGGCCGAGGACGGCGTCCGGGCCCATCCGGTGGCCGTCCAGGACGGGCACCTCCAGCGGCTCGGCGGCCGCCTCGATCAGGTAGACGGTGCCGGGCGCGCCGCCGCGGCAGGTGGCGTCCACCAGGACGGCGGTCCGGTAGCCGTCGAGCAGCCGGTAGGCGAGGTCGACGCCGCGCACCCCGACGTCGACCACCTCGACGCCGTCCGGCAGCGGGTGGGCGGACAGTCGCCGGACGGTCTCGACGCCGAAGCCGTCGTCGCCGAGGAAGATGTTGCCCACCCCGGCGACCAGCACCTTCGCGCCGGTCACGACTCCTCCAGCGGGGTGACCTCGTCGGGCTGGAAGTACCGGAAGCGCCCCTGGGCCCGCCACAGGTCGGCGCCCGGGTCGTCCTCCACGGTGACGGCGAGGTGGACGGAGCCGTCGACGTCGTGCAGCACCGCCTCGACGACGCCGGTCCGCCCGTCCAGGAAGAGGTCCTGGGCGTCGGTGCGCCGCCGTCCGGGCCGCAGCAGGACCCGGCTGCCCGCGCCGACCGACCGGCCGTCGACCAGCACCCGGTCCCGCTCGGGGTCGACGTCCGGGTCGCCGCCCGGGTCCCACCAGGGCTGTTCGGGGTCGGAGCCGCCGGTGATCTCGCGCAGCCCGCGCACGGCGCCGTGCAGGCGTTCCAGTACCTCGGGCGGCATGGACTCGGCCAGGTCGAGCACCGCCCCGGCCCGGTCGTCGGTGCCCCGGGCCTCGCGCTTCTCCTGGTCGGTCAGGGCCGCCGTGCGCAGGGCCAGGATCTCGTCGATCTCGGTGGAGTCGTAGAGGGTGCCGAGGCTCTCCGGGGCGATCCTCGGGTGGTCCTCCAGGATGATCGGCGAGGACAGCATCACCTGGCACCCGTCGTCCGGTCCGGCCAGGACGGGCCAGGTGCGCTCGTTGCGGCACCGTTCGACGGCCGGGCGGGCCCACTCGGGCGGATCGGTGGCCGAGACGAACCGGCCGTGCTCCAGCCCGAGCAGCAGGTGGGCGGAGACCAGGGAGCGCGGCAGCGCCTCCTCCCGGGTGTCCTTCCGGTGCGGCGTCCAGGCGGAGGCGTTCTCCACCTCGGCGGTGAGTCGCTGCGCCCGGTAGGGGCCGGGGAGTTCCTCGACCCGCAACCGCACCAGCCCTTCGACCTCCTCGCGCCGCCGCACCAGCCGGCCGACGGCACTGCCGTGCTCGTGCACCAGCTCGGTGCCGCCGACGCCCGGCAGCCGGAACCCCCGCTGCACTCCGCCGTCGGCCAACTCCTCGACTGACAGCAGGAGTTCGACCCGCTCCTCGACGCCCTCGTCCCATTCGACGAGCACCCGGTCGGCGAGCTCCAGCCGTTCCACCGGTTCGAACCCGCCGGTGGCGGTGGCCCGTTCGACGGTACGCCGCTGGACCCGCAGGAAGCGCAGCTCGACGGCCAGCCGGTCGCCCTGCCGCGCCTCCATGACGCACTCGGTGCGCTGGTGGGAGTGCTCGCCGCCCTGCACGGTGTACTCGGGCGGCACCAGCACGCCGAACTGCCAGCGCAGCCGGTTCTTGGCGGCCGACGCCCGGTACGGGTAGAGCACGTAGCCCTCCAGCAGCACCGCGTCGGCGATCTGCCGGGCGGCCGCGAAGCCGTGCTCGATGCCTTCGGGGAAGGTCGTCACCGGGCCCCCTCCCCGACGGCCGCGGTCGCGAGCAGTGCCCGCACCGTCGCCTCCCAGGAGGGCAGGGCCCGTCCGGAGCGGTAGGCGAGCAGGTCGTCCAGCACGTCCTCGGGCAGCCGCAGCCAGCCGCAGCCTGGGAAGTGCTGGTCGACGGCCTCCCGCCAGACCCGCACCGGCATCCGCACCCGGGCCTCCTTGTCCCAGGGCACGGGGGTGACCTGGAAGCCGCCGGGGCCGGCGAAGGCGGTGCCGGAGAAGAGCAGCAGCAGCGGCACCTCACCGTCCTCCAGTGCCCGGAAGTACCGGGCGCAGGCCACCTCCAGGTCGTAGCCGCACGGCACCACCAGGTCGGCCTCGGTCTCCCCGGTGAAGCCGGGCACCAGCAGCGGCACGGTGGCGAACTGGATCGGGTTGAGGGTGGTCGCCCAGCGCTCCCGCCCGCCGAAGAGGTCCGCCAGCCGCTCGCCCTCGGCGTCGGTGTAGGGCCGGCGGACGGGTTCGATCCGCAGCTGGCACTGCAGGGCGAGGGCGTGCACCCGGGTGTCGGCGGGTGCCGTGATCCGCAGCCGGAACACCAGCGTCGGCCCGGCCGCGTACGGGGCGGAGCGGACGCCGGTGCAGGCGAAGCCGAGCGCGGTCATGCCGTCACCGCCGTGGGCAGCGGGCGGGCCCGGTCGGCCAACTGCGCGAAGAACGCGTCGAGTTCGGCGCGAGCCTCGGCCCCGCCGTCGAAGCCGTGCCAGCACCGCCGGAGCCGGCCGACCAGCTCGTAGCAGTAGTCGATCGGCACCAGGTAGCAGTCGATCCGGCCTTCGGTGCGGCGCAGCAGCAGCGCTTCCACGTCCGGTTCCAGGGCGGCGGCCAGCCGGCTGGTGCCGAGGGCGCGCTGCCAGGCCTCCTCGTCCACCTCGCTCTCGGTGGCGCCGGCCGGCCCGGGGTAGAACGCGAGCAGCCGGTCCAGCACGGCGTTGCGGAACAGGAAGACGGTGCCGACCGGGACGCCCAGCACCGACCAGGCCCGCTCGTCCACCTCGGCGTCCCGGTCGACCAGGCAGCGGTCCGGCACGGTGCGGTAGCGGCCACCGGCCGCGCCCGGCTGCTGGAACAGCAGGCCGCAGGCGGTGCAGGTGCAGGCCAGGGCGCGCTCCTCGACGTCCACCAGGTGGCGGTGGCCGGGCGGGAGGTCCCGGCCGCAGAGGCCGCACTGTTCGGGGCGCGGCGGGGCCGGCTCGCGCAGCCGGCGCAGCAGGGCGGTCCCGTCCCGGGAGACCCTGCGGGTGTTCACCGCGCCTCCGCGGGCTGCGGCGGGCGGGTGCCGATCTGGAGCAGCTGGGGGGCGCGCTCCAGCTCCAGGGCCGTCACCTCGGGGGCGTGGCAGGCGAGGGCGGCCTCCACCTCCGGCTCGCCGCAGCCGCAGCCGGAGGCGGTCCGGCGCAGCCGCAGGGTGCCGGTCGCGGGTTCGTAGCCGAGCACCTCGACCCGCTCGGGCAGGCCGGCGAGCGCCCGGTCGATCCGGGCGGTCAGGTCCTCGGGGTGGAGGTCGTGCAGGAGCAGCAGCCCGGCCACCGCCGGGTCGTCCAGCATCCGGTCCAGGGCGGGCGGGGGCAGCGCGGGGACGAGTCTGGCCAGCCCCTCGCCGTAGAACTCCATGAGGTCGCGGACGAGTTGCTCGCCCGCCTGCTCGGCGCCGCTGCCGGCCAGGGCGTCCAGGGCCTGCTGGATCCGCTGCCCGGTCTGTTCGGCCGTCATGCGGTGAGCCCGCTCAGGCCGGTGGGCACGTGCATGGTCTTCAGGGTCTGGCCGTTGCCGAGGTACATGTGCACGCCGCAGGGCAGACAGGGGTCGAAGCTGCGCACCGCGCGCATGATGTCGATGCCCTTGAAGTTCTCCGGGGAGTTCTCCTCGAAGATCGGGGTGTTCTGCACCGCGTCCTCGTACGGGCCGGGCGTGCCGTAGCTGTCGCGCACGCTGGCGTTCCACGGGGTGGGCGGGTACGGGTGGTAGTTGGCGATCTTGCCGTCGCGGATCACCATGTGGTGCGAGAGCACGCCGCGGACGGCCTCGGTGAAGCCGCAGCCGATCGACTCGTCCGGCACCTCGAAGCGCTCCCAGGTCTGGCTGCGCCCGGCGCGGACCTCCTCCAGCGCCTTCTCGGCGAAGTGCAGGGCGGCGGCGGCCGCGTAGGCCTGGAAGTAGGTGCGGGCGCGGTTGCGCTCGATGGCGTTGCTCCACTGCGGGATCTTCCACTCGAAGGTGACCTCGGGCTTGGTCATCGAGCGGGGCAGGTTGATCTTGACGCTGTGGCCGGTGGCCTTGATGTAGCCGATGTCGACGAGGCCGGACAGCGCGGTGGACCACAGCCGGGCGATCGGGCCGCCGCCGGTGTCGAGCGCGAGGTGCTCCTTGCCGTCGAACCAGCGCGGGGACATCACCCAGCTGTACTTGTCGTCGAAGTTGCGCTTCTGCGGCTGGGGGATGGTGTGCTGGTTCCACGGGTGCCGGGGGTCGACCGGGTTGCCCAGCGGGTCGTGGGTGACGAACAGTTCCTTGCCCTGCCAGTCCTCGTAGTAGGAGCTGCCGAGCAGGATCCGGATGCCGAGGTTGATCTCGGTCAGGTCGTTGGTGACGAGCTTGCCGTCCACCACGACGCCGGGGGTGACGAACATCCGCCGGCCCCAGTCCGTCATGTTGCGGTACGTGAAGTCGCAGTGGTCCGGGTCGTTGAGGCTGCCCCAGCAGCCGAGCAGGACGCGGCGCCGGCCGACCTCCTCGTAGCCGGGCAGCGCCTGGTAGAAGAAGTCGAAGAGGTCGTCGTGCAGCGGCACGACCTTCTTCATGAACTCGACGTAGCGCATCAGCCGGGTCAGGTAGTCGGTGAACAGCTGCACCGTCGCGACCGTGCCGACGCCGCCGGGGTAGAGCGTGGAGGGGTGCACGTGGCGGCCCTCCATCAGGCAGAACATCTCCCGGGTGTAGCGGCTGACCTGGAGCGCCTCGCGGTAGAACTCGCCCTCGATCGGGTTGAGCGAGCGCATGATGTCGGCGATGGTCTTGTACCCGTGGTCGCCGGCGTGCGGGGCCTCGGTGCGTTCGGCCAGTTCCAGTACGCCCGGGTTGGTCTCGCGGACCATCTTCTCGCAGTAGTCGACCCCGACCAGGTTCTCCTGGAAGATGTTGTGGTCGAACATGTACTCGGCGGCCTCGCCGAGGTTGATGATCCACTCCCCCAGGTGCGGGGGCTTCACGCCGTACGCCATGTTCTGGGCGTAGACCGAGCAGGTGGCGTGGTTGTCGCCGCAGATCCCGCAGATCCGGCTGGTGATGAAGTGGGCGTCGCGCGGGTCCTTGCCGCGCATGAAGACGCTGTAGCCGCGGAAGACCGACGAGGTGCTGTAGCACTCCGCGACCCTCTTCTGCTTGAAGTCGATCTTCGTGTGGATGCCCAGGCTGCCCACGATGCGGGTGATCGGGTCCCACGACATCTCGGTCAGGCCGCTGCCGTCGCCGGCCGCCCTGGTCGTCGGTGTTGCCATCGTCTCTGCGTGTCCTTGTCTACGGGGTCTGCGGGTCGCACTGGCCGGGCGGAGCTCGACGGGGGCCGCACACCGGGTGGTGTGCGGCCCTCCCCTGTCACCAGGGCGGGCGGTAACCCGTGGTCAGGTGGCGGCCGGTGCGGCGCCACTTCGGTTCCTTGTCGACGGTCTGCAGGGTGATCGCGCGCAGCCGGCGGATCACCGCGCCGTACGCGGTGCTGGCGCCGCTGGAGACCCGCGAGCCGGGCGGCGGGTCCATGAAGGGCATGAACTTGTCGGGGAAGCCCGGCATGGTGCAGGCGATGCAGATCCCGCCGACGTTCGGGCAGCCGCCGACGCCGTTGATCCAGCCGCGCTTGGTGACGTTGCACTTGACGACCGGGCCCCAGCAGCCGAGCCGCACCAGGCACTCGGGGGTGCCGTAGTCGGTGGCGAACTGGCCCTGTTCGTAGTAGCCGCCGCGGTCGCAGCCCTCGTGCACGGTGGCACCGAACAGCCAGGCGGGCCGCAGCTTGTCGTCGAGCGGGATCATCGGCGCGGAGCCGGCCAGCTGGTAGAGCAGGTAGGTGAGCGTCTCGGCGAAGTTGTCGGGCTGGATCGGGCAGCCCGGCACGCAGACGATCGGCAGCCCGGCCTTGGACTTCCAGTCCCAGCCGAGGTAGTCCGGCACGCCCATCGCGCCGGTCGGGTTGCCGGCCATCGCGTGGATGCCGCCGTACGTGGCGCAGGTGCCGATCGCGACCACGGCGGTCGCCTTGGAGGCGAGCCGGTCCAGCCACTCACTGGTGGTGATGGGCTGGCCGGTGGCGGGGTCGTCGCCGAAGCCGCACCAGTAACCCTCCTTCTTGATCTTCTCGTTGGGGATGGACCCCTCGACGACCAGGACGAACGGTTCGAGCTCGCCGCGGTCGGCCTTGAAGAACCACTCGATGAAGTTGTCCGCGCCCTGGACCGGGCCGCACTCGAAGTCGATCAGCGGCCAGTGCACCGCGATCTTCGGCAGGCCGGGCAGCGCGCCGGTGACGATCTCCTCGATGCTGGGCTGCATCGCGGCGGTCAGCGAGACGGAGTCCCCGTCGCAGCTGAGACCGGCGTTGATCCAGAGAATGTGCACCACGTCGGTGTCGGTTGTTGCAGCACCCATGAGGATGCCTCCTCGGGGATGGGAGCCGGAGGAAATGGCTCGGACCCAGTCATAGCAACGGTTCGGGCCGCCCGCCCGTCCACGGACTCGGCGGGGCGGCCATGTGCGCGCAAGCCCGGCGGGCTATTCGGGTCACCGGGGGGCGGGCAGCCCGGCGGTGACCGGGCGCTTGTGGACGAACGCGGACCGCAGCGCGTGGTACGGCGATTCGGGTGTGAAGAACTGCCCGCGCATCACCGCCAGCTCCTCCCGCCGGTACGCGTCGAGCGGCTTGACCCGCTCGTCGGCCTCGCGGGCGGCCTTCTTCGCCGCGATCCGGCGCTGGGTGGCGGGCGAGGCGGCGAGCAGCCCGGCCATCCGGGCCGCGCCCGCGCCGAACTCCTCCGGACCGCCGTCGAGCACCCGGTCGACCAGGCCGATCCGCTCGGCGGCGGACGCGGACACCGGGAGGGCCCGGCCGGTCAGCCGCTCGGCCTCCGCCGCGCCCACCCGGCGCGGGAGGGTGTACGTCCAGTACTCCGACCCGTACAGGCCCATCAGCCGGTAGTGCGGGTTGAGCACCGAGCCGCGGCGGCACCACACCTCGTCGGCGGCCAGTGCCAGCATCACCCCGCCGGCCGCGGCGTTGCCCGCGAGGGCGGCGACCACCAGGCGGTCGGTGGTGGTGAGCACCTCGGCGACCAGGTCGTCCATCGCGGTGATGTTGGCCCAGGACTCGGCGGCCGGGTCGGGCGCGGCCTCGATGACGTTGAGGTGGATGCCGTTGGAGAAGAAGTCCCGGCCGCCGCCCAGCACCAGCACCGAGGTCGGGCGGCCGAGGGCGAAGCGGTACCCGGCCAGCAGCCGGCGGCAGTGCTCGGCGGACATCGCCCCGCCCGGGAAGGAGAACCGCAGGAAGCCCACCGGGCCGTCCTCGCGGTAGCGGATGTCCGACCACCCGGGCTCGTCGTCCTGCGCCGGCATCAGCGGGGCCGGCCGCTCCGGGACGGGCGGCAGCAGGGCGCCGAGCGCCGTGACCGCCGGGAGCTTGACGGTGGCGGGGCCGCCCGGGGTGCGGCGGCGGCGCAGTTCGGGCAGCCACACCGCGCCGTCCCGGGTAGCCCGGCAGACGGCGCCGGCCCGGGTGGCGAGCAGCTCGCCCGGGCGGCCGCGCAGCTCGGGCTCGGGGTGGCCGCCGTGCAGGTACCACTCGGCGCCGCACAGCTCGTCCAGCACCCCGGGCTGGGAGTCCGCGGCGCGGAGCCGGCGCAGCACCTCCTCGGTGGGGTCGCCCGTCCAGTCGATCCGGCGCTCCTCCTGGCGCAGCAGCGGCCGGGTGCGGATGCTCTTGCGCCAGCCGGGGCCGTGCTGCGGCTGGGGCGCGTGGGTGCCGGAGGCGACACGCTCCACGGCGAGCAGCGCGGCCGCCACGGCCGCGTCGGAGACCTCGTTGCGGTACAGGTCGCTCTTGCCGCGCTCGGGGAGCCGGCAGGGCGCCCAGGCCCAGACCGGTCCGGCGTCCATCTCCTCCTCGGCCTGGAGCACCGTGACGCCCCACTCGGTGCGGCCCTCCTGGACCGCCCGGTCGAGCGAGGAGGGGCCGCGGTCGCCCGGCGGGCCGGGGTGGACGATCAGACAGGTGAGCTGCGACCAGAGGCGCTCCGGGATCGCGGTGCGCAGCATCGGCGCGAGCACCAGGTCCGGCCGCAGCCGGTTCACCGCTGCCATCAACTCGTCGTCGTCACCGGCCAGGTGGACGTCGACCCGGTGACGCCGGTCGCGCAGTTCGGCGTGCAGCCGCTGGCTGAGGCTGTTGAACGCGCTGGCGAGGAGCAGGATCCGCATGTCCGCCTCCGACGGTGAGGGCCTCCGGGAACCCGGCGATCATCGCCGCCGGTCCGCCCGGCCCCCGGCCCGTCGCCCCCGCCGCGCCGCCCGTTCACCCGGGCGGCGGGGCGGTCTCCCCGGGGCTCGGGTCAACGCCGGCCGCGGGCGGACAGCAGGACGGTGAGCGCCACCAGGGCGACGCCCTCGGCCCAGGCGGCGAGCGTCTTGTCGGCGAACCAGAACGGCTCGTACATGTTCGGCAGCGGGCCGAGGGGGCCGACGTCGACGTAGCGGTAGAGCAGCAGCGCCCCCAGGCCGGAGGCGGCGACCAGCCAGCCGAAGAGGTCGCCGGTGCGGCGGCGCAGCAGCAGGACGAGCAGCACCGCGAGGCTCGCGGCGGCGGCCTCGGCGCGGAACAGCGTGCCCTGGCTGAGGGTGTCGCCGACGGCGTCGTAGCGCTCGGCGAGCCGGGCGTGGACGGCGGCGTCCACGGCGAGTCCGGCGGCGGCCGCCAGGCGCAGCAGCAGGTGGGCGGTGCGCCGGGCGGGTGCGGGGGTCGCCACGGCGGCTCAGCCGACGGTGAGGGTGCCGTGCATGAACGGGTGGATGGTGCAGATGTACGGGTGGGCGCCGGTCTGCTGCGGCACGGTGAAGGTCGCGCTGGCGCCGGGCTGGATCGTGCCGGTGTCGAAGGACTTGTCGACGGCGGTGAGGGTGTGGGCGACGGAGTCCTGGTTCAGCACGGTGACGGTCTGGCCGGGGCCCGCGGTCAGGGTCGCGGGGGCGAACGCGAAGTCCTTGATGGTGACCTGGAGGGCGTCGGCACTGGCCGCCGTGCTGCTCTGCGCGGGGCTCGTCATGGCCGGGCTGGTGGCGGCGGGGCTGGTCACGGCCGGGCTGGTGGCGGCGGGGCTGGTCACGGCCGGGCCGGACGCGGTGCTCGGACTGGCCTTGGTCGGCGTGCCCGAGCTGGAGCAGGCCGCGAGGGCGGCGGCGAGCAGGAGTGCGGCGGCTGCCTGGAGGGGCCGGGGGCTGGTCACGTGCGGGCTCCGTTCGGGAGGGGTGCGCCGGCGGGGGGCGGGGGCGGCGCGCTTCCAGCGTGCTGCGGTACGGGCCCGGCACGGGCAGGCCGAGACCTCCGGACAGCCCGCCGATTCATTCGTGCGAGTGAAAGCACTGGTACTGAGCTGACGCCAAGGGGGTTCCGCGGCGGTGCGATGCGGGGGAATCGTGGAGATTCCTCCCCTGGACGCTGCCCCTCGGTGCACCGGGTAGGCGCCCCGGGTAGGCCGGGCCGCCCCCGCCCGGCGCGTCACGATCGCAGGAGGCCGAAGCGATGCAGCTGTCCACCGTCCGCCCGGTGCCCGTCACCTTCCCCGACAGCGCGGAACCGGACGTCCCGGTCCAGGCGGAACTCCGCTTCGACGCCGGCCTCCCGTACGCGGCCTGCCTGGCGTTCCCGCTCACCCCGTGCCGGTGCACCGGCGACGGCGCCCGGGTGTCCTGGTACTTCAGCCGCGAGCTGCTCAACGAGGGCCGGCTCGGCCCGGTCGGCAGCGGCGACGTGCGGATCTGCCCGGGGCCCGAGGGCGAGGTCCTGATCACGCTGCGGGGGCCCGTCGGCCGGGCCCTGGTCAGCGCCCCGGAGGACGTCGTCACGGCGTTCCTCTCGGACTCCTTCGCCCTGGTGCCCGCCGGATCGGAGTCCGACCACCTGGACGTCGACGCCACCGTCGCCCGGCTGCTCACCGCCGACTGAGCCGGACGCCCGCGGTGCTCCGTAGAATCCACGGGCCGAACCGCCCACCCACCGTCAGGAGACCGCGTTGACGCCCCACCCCGGACCGGGTGTGCTCACCCACCTGGACTCCCTGCTCCACCAGGCCCCCGCCGACCGGAGCGGGGCGCTGTGGCGGCTGCGGGAGGAGGGGCGCCAGCTGGACGCCAACATCATCCGCCTCCCGGCGAACGCCGAGGTCGCCGCGCACGTGGAGCCGGACCTCGACGTCCTGGTCCAGGTGCTCGGCGGCAGCGGCCAGCTGGCGACGGACAACGGCCGGCAGGCCCTCTCCCCCGGCTGCACGGCCTGGCTCCCGCACGGCGCCCGCCGGGCCCTCTCCGCGGGCGAGGACGGCCTGGTCTACCTCACCGTCCACCGCCGCCGCCCCGGCCTCACCGTCCGCCCCGCGCCGGCCGGGTAGCCGGTCGGCGGGGGGCGGACGGGGGCCGTCCCGGAGGTGCGCACCCGGAGAGTTACTTGACAGGCTCAACCTTTCAGGCCTAGCGTCGTCGCGATTGTTTCAGCTGATGAAAAATTGAGCGTGCAAGCCATCGGGCGCCATCCGGCCCGAGGCGCCGCGACACCCGTGGCACGCGACACCCGTAGCACTGGAGACAGCCCCCATGACCCCGCTGGACCACGGCGCCGCCGTCGCCGCCGAGACCGCCCGCTTCGTCGCCGCCGTACGGCAGGCCGACCCCGCCCTCCCGGTGCCCGGCTGCCCCGACTGGACGCTCGCCGACCTCGTCCGCCACACCGGCAGCGCCCAGCGCTGGTTCACCGTGCTGCTCCACCAGCGGATCCAGGAGCCGCCGCGCAGCCGGGACGTCGACCTGCGGCTGCCGGAGCGGCCGGAGGACCTCCCGGACTGGCTGGCCGAGGCCGCCGAGGAGGCCGGCGCCGCGTTCGCCGAGGGCGACCTCGATGCGCCGATGTGGGCCTGGGGCGCCGACCAGCACGCCCGGTTCTGGGTGCGGCGGATGCTGTTCGAGACCCTCGTCCACCGCGTCGACGCCGAGACCGCGCTCGGTCTGGCGCCGGAGATCGACCCGGCCCTCGCGGCCGACGGCGTGGCCGAGTTCCTGACCAACCTGCCCTTCGCCACCCTGTTCGCCCCCGACACGGCGCGGCTGCGCGCCGAGGACCGGACCATCCGCTTCACCCGCACCGACGGCGAGGGCGACTGGCTGGTCCGGCTGCGTCCCGACGGCTTCGGCCTCGACGACTCCGCTGCGGCGGCCGACGCCACCGTCCGGGCCTGCGCCGCCGACCTGCTGCTGCTCCTGTACGGGCGGCTCGACCGCACCGCGGCCGGCATCGAGCTGGCCGGGGACGCGGAGCTGCTGGCGCACTGGTTCGCCCACTCCGCCTTCTGAGCACCACCGGGCGACGCGCCCGGAAGGAGACCGGCCGGACCTGCGAAGGTCCGGCCGGTTCTTTCGTCCTGGCGGGGCGCTCCGGCCGTGACAGGTGCCGACCGGGTCAGCCGGTCGCGGCCAGGGTGCCGTCGAAGCCGGCGGCCGCGAGGCCGAAGGACAGCGTCATCCCGATCCCCGAGGTGACCGAGAGGGCCCGCACCCCCGGGGCCAGGTCGCGCACCAGCAGCGGGCCGCGCGGGCTGGTGGCGTAGACGCCCTGCCAGCGCTCCAGGATCCGCAGCGTCGGCACGCCCAGCACCCGGGCGACGGCGTCGATCAGCAGCTCGTGGGTGCGCTCGTCGACGAACGGCGGGGTGGTGGCGTCGTAGTGGTGCGAGTCGCCGACCAGGACGCTGCCGTCCGGCAGCCGGGTGAACATCACATTGGCGCCGATGTCCAGCAGCTCCGCGCTGTGGCCCAGCACCTCCGCCCGAAGCAGGGCGGCCGAGGACTGGGAGGTGAAGGCGTCGTAGCGCAGCATCGACGTGGCGGTCAGCACCGCGGTGTTGGTGCGGAAGCCGGCCGGGGCCTCGGCCCGTGCCATGGTCAGCCGGCAGCGTTGGACCTGGTGGTCCTCGGCGATGTCGGGGAACAGGTAGTCCACGTCGTGGCCGACGCAGACCAGGATCCGGTCGCCGTGCACCGGGCCGCGGGTGGTGTGCACCGTGCCGGACTCGACGCCGGTGACGGCGGTGCCCCACCGGACCCGCCCGCGCGGCTGCTCGGCCACCCAGCGGGCCAGCGCGGGCGCCGCCTCGCGCGGGT
>NZ_MECK01000591.1 GCF_014596465.1 Streptomyces sp. CBMA123
CATCCACCGTGCGCCCTTAAAAACTTGGCCACAGATGCTCGCGTCCACTGTGCAGTTCTCAAACAACGACCAGTCACACACCCTCGATGATCAAACGATCATCTCAAGTGAGGCCGGCAACCATGAGACAACGACCTACCGGCCGTTCCCTCAGGACCCAACAACGTGCCCGACACAGTCAATCCCAGAACGCGTTCCACGCCGAAGCAGTACTAACCCCTGGTCTCTTCCTGTGCCGAATAGTCAACGTTCCACCCATGAGCAAC
>NZ_MECK01000592.1 GCF_014596465.1 Streptomyces sp. CBMA123
ACCTCGCCGCGTTGTCGTCGGTTGCCAATGCGCTGCATTGTCGTCCTCCTCCGCCTTGCGATGCACGCACCCCAACGCCGCCCCGCCCGCCCTCCGGGCGGACGACGGGAGTGTGAAGACAGGCCCTGGCTGTCTTCGGCGGGTTGCGGCGAGCGGGCCCCGTTGTCCGGTTCGCCCGTGTGAGCGCGTAAAGTCTCCGGTCGTGGAAGAGACGGCCGGGCGAGCACCCCAGGACACCCCGCCGTGCGTCGCCGTA
>NZ_MECK01000593.1 GCF_014596465.1 Streptomyces sp. CBMA123
CCGCTAAGCCTAAATATTCCCTAGTGACCGATAGCGGATAGTACCGTGAGGGAATGGTGAAAAGTACCGCGGGAGCGGAGTGAAATAGTACCTGAAACCGTGTGCCTACAAGCCGTGGGAGCGTCGTTCACCAGTTTACTGGTGGGCCGTGACTGCGTGCCTTTTGAAGAATGAGCCTGCGAGTTTGCGGTGTGTAGCGAGGTTAACCCGTGTGGGGTAGCCGTAGCGAAAGCGAGTCCGAATAGGGCG
>NZ_MECK01000594.1 GCF_014596465.1 Streptomyces sp. CBMA123
CTCGGGGAAGCTCGCTGCCATGCCGTCTCTCCTCGCCGGGTCGTGAACACAACACCGTACGCCTCCGGCGCGCCCCGGGTATCACGCGGTGCGCGCCCCGCGCGACGGTGCGTCAGAACCCGGTCGGGCGCTACGAGGTATGACCGTACGACGATCAGAAGGCCGGGATGACCGAGCCCTGGAAGGTGTCGTTGATGTACTTCCGGACCTCGTCGGAGTGCAGCAGCTCGGCCAGCTTCTTCACC
>NZ_MECK01000595.1 GCF_014596465.1 Streptomyces sp. CBMA123
CCCGGCGGCGCCCCGGGCAACGGCGCGGGCGCGGCGGGCGCGCTGATCGAGACGGTGGCCCGGGACATCAACGACGACCGCGCCGTCCTGCTGCTCTGGCGGGACTGACTGTTGTTCGCCCGCTCGCGGGTGGTCGCCCGCTGCTCGCAGCGGCTCGCCCGCGCCCCGCGCTCGTCAGCACATGCCCCTGGCACCTCTGTCAAGCCTGGCAGCTGATCTTCAGCCATATCGGACGCCCCGT
>NZ_MECK01000596.1 GCF_014596465.1 Streptomyces sp. CBMA123
GGCCGTGACTGCGTGCCTTTTGAAGAATGAGCCTGCGAGTTTGCGGTGTGTAGCGAGGTTAACCCGTGTGGGGTAGCCGTAGCGAAAGCGAGTCCGAATAGGGCGGTACAGTTGCATGCCCAAGACCCGAAGCGGAGTGATCTAGCCATGGGCAGGTTGAAGCGCGGGTAAGACCGTGTGGAGGACCGAACCCACCAGGGTTGAAAACCTGGGGGATGACCTGTGGTTAGGGG
>NZ_MECK01000597.1 GCF_014596465.1 Streptomyces sp. CBMA123
CCCGCTCGGGCGGTTTCAACCGTGACGACCGCGGCGACCGCGGCCCCCGCTCGGGTGGCTTCAACCGTGACGACCGTGGTGGCTTCGGTGCCGGCCGTGACCGTGACGACCGTGGCGCCCGCTCGGGCGGTTTCAACCGTGACGACCGCGGCGACCGCGGCCCCCGCTCGGGTGGCTTCAACCGTGACGACCGTGGTGGCTTCGGTGCCGGCCGTGACCGTGACGACCGTGGC
>NZ_MECK01000598.1 GCF_014596465.1 Streptomyces sp. CBMA123
CCCACCTCCCCCACCCACCCACCCCCTCCCCACCAGGCGAGAGGGACGCGCTGCGGAAGGGGGCGGCGCAGGGGGTGGCTGCGGAGAGGGGCGTGACGGGTGATTTTCAGACTGCCAACGGTCCCAACCCCCCACCCACAGAGTCGGCAGTCCGAAAATCACCCAGCCCCCGGAGCGGCCACCCCCGGAGCCGCCCCCGGCACCCACCCACCCTCCCGAGAGCCC
>NZ_MECK01000599.1 GCF_014596465.1 Streptomyces sp. CBMA123
TACAGACTCTGTGTTCCACGCCGAAGCAGTACTAACAGGCCCTACCGAATGTGCCGAATAGTCAACGTTCCACCCATGAGCAACCGTGCAGAACACTCGCCTGCAAGCGGCATATTGCTCCTTAGAAAGGAGGTGATCCAGCCGCACCTTCCGGTACGGCTACCTTGTTACGACTTCGTCCCAATCGCTGGTCCCACCTTCGACGGCTCCTCCCCTTACGGGT
>NZ_MECK01000600.1 GCF_014596465.1 Streptomyces sp. CBMA123
TCCACCGTGCGCCCTTAAAAACTTGGCCACAGATGCTCGCGTCCACTGTGCAGTTCTCAAACAACGACCAGTCACACACCCTCGACAACCCAGACGGGCTGCCTCGAGTGAGGCCGGCAACCATGAGACAACGACCTAACGGCCGTTCCCTCAGGACCCAACAACGTGCCCGACACACCCGATACAGACTCTGTGTTCCACGCCGAAGCAGTACTAACAG
>NZ_MECK01000601.1 GCF_014596465.1 Streptomyces sp. CBMA123
GAGCCGGGAGTATGCCGCCCGTTCCCGGCTCAACCTCACAGGCCCCTGAGCTGTCCGGTCCTTGCGGATCTCGAAGTCCAATGCATCCCCTGAACTGGGGTGTTGCAACGACTCCTAGAACCCAAGACGGATGGGGGCCCTTCGCCATGTCATCTCAGGCCCGTGCCATCGGACGGTCCAGATCCAGCACCATCACATCGTGCCGAGCCGCGCCCTCCCAGGGGATGGCCGACCCGACGCGCGCATAGCCCCACGCTCGGTAGGACGCCTGGGCCGCGATCGCCTCCGGTCGGCTGTTCAGCATCACCCGGGCGTTGTCGATTCCTTCGATGAGGTCGCGGTGCATGCGAGTGGCGACGCCTTGGCGACGCCACTCGGGCCGAACTGCCAGCTCGAAGAGACCGAATGTCCGCTCTCCGTCCTCACGTCTGAGGTCCTCGGACACCGGATCGATCAACGTGTCCCACCATCCGGTGCTCTCCGACAGCGGGTAGCCGTACGCCATGCCCACAACGGTGTCTCCGTCGAAGGCAATCGCCGCCCGGAACCCCCGCCGACGCACCTGCGAGCGGAACCGGCGAAACGCCCGCTCCACGTCGGCCGGCCCCTCGCCGTAAGGAGGCTCCACGAACGCCTCCGCGAACACCTCCTTCAACTGGCCCTCCAGCTCAGCCGCCTGGCTGCCGTCCAAGAGCCGAACCGCCACCGTCGCACCGCCCTACCACTGAGAGACCGCAGGCGTATCAACGTTGTCAAAGCAGATGTCGGCCGTCGTGGGTCCGAACGCTTGATGCCACGTCGTCCCGAAGCGCGTCCAAGACACGTACCGCGTAGACCTCGGCCATGCGCTCGGAGACCTCAACCGGTGTGAGCCAGTTGACTTCGACCGACTCGTCCGAGAGTCGCTCTCCCCCGCTCTCCGGTCGGCAGCGGAGAACGAGAGCAACGATCCCTCGGCTCACGTTCTTATACACGCCGGTCAGCCTTTCCACGCCGACCTTGATCCCGGTCTCCTCGTAGACCTCGCGGCGCACCCCGTCCTCGATAGCCTCGTCCAGCTCCAGCACGCCACCCGGAGGTTCCCAAGTCCCGTTGTCAGCACGGCGAATCGCCAGCACCCGACCGTCCTCGCGCACCACCACCCCCGCGACGGACACGGAGTGGAGCGGCGTTGACTGGGACTTCCCGGCGCTGTTACTCATGTGCAGGAGGATAGGAGCCCTGAAGGACTATGGCGAGTGGTGAAGTGGCCTCGTCGGCCACAGCGAAGTACCTACAGATCGCGGCTGACATCGCCGCACAGGTCAAGTCGGGCGCTCTTGCTCCCGGTGCGACCGTGCCCAGCGAAGCGGAGCTCATGCAACGGTACGGAGTCGCTTCCGGGACGGTTCGCAAGGCCATCGCCGAACTCCGAACGACGCAGCTGATCGAGACGCACCACGGTCGAGGCTCTTTTGTCCGCTCCCGCCCTCCGGTACAGCGGAAGTCTGCGGACCGATTCCGCCGCGCCCACCGCAAAGCCGGCAAGGCCGCGTACCTCGCAGAGGCGGAGACCTCCGGCGGCGTCCCGTCCGTGACCGTGCTGTTCGTGGGCCCCATAGCAGCACCTCCTGAGATCGCCGATCGCTTGGGACTTCCCGCAGACACCCAAGTGCTGGCCCGGAAGCGCCGGTACTTCCGAGATGGGGTACCCACCGAGGAGGCCACGTCATACCTGCCGTGGGATGTAGTCAAGGACATCCCCGAAGTCTTCGCCGAGAACCCAGGTGGCGGCGGCATCTACGCCCGCCTCGAAGAGCATGGCCACTCCCTCGCCGAGTTCACCGAGTCCGTGCGGGCCAGGCTCGCAAGCAAGCCCGAGACCAAAGCGCTCACGCTGAGCCCTGGTGCGCCAGTGATCCATCTCGTTCGCGAGGCCATCACCACGGATGGTCGCGTGGTGGAGGTGTGCGACACCGTCATGGCCGCAGATCAGTTCGTTCTCGACTATCGCTTCCCCGCACATGACTGACTGACAATCAACTCTCTCAACCCGTCGCGAGGTTCCTCTCGCGACGGGTTGACTCATGTACAGGAGTCGGGCACTCTTCTACTCGTCACTCATGTACATGAGTGCATGGAAACACCTCATTTAGAGGAGATGGTCGTGTTCGAGGCCGACATCCTGGAAGTTCCCATGCAGCACGCTTCGATGGAGTGTCGTGCGACTCCTGGCACCGATTCGATGTCGGTGCTGCCGACATCGGACCTGCTGCTGCCCTACCAGCCGGAGTCGGTGGCAGCTGCGCGCCGGTTCGTCGGCGCGCAGCTGCGGGAGTGGGGGCCGAGCGACCTGGTGGACGACGCTGCCGTGATCGTCAGCGAGCTGGTCACCAACTCCCTCAAGACCGGCTGCCAGACCCGCATGCTCGTCGGCATCCGCCATCCGACCGACCACATCGTCCGCATCCTCGTCGGCGACGGCTCCCGGTCGATGCCCGTGATGGTCCAGGCCCGGCCCGACGCCACGTCGGGCCGGGGGCTGGCGATGGTCCACCGGCTCACCCATGGCCGCTGGGGCGTCACGCTTCTCCCCTTCGGCAAGGTCGTCCACGCCGACCTTGCGACACCTGCGCCGACCCCCCGGTGAACTCGCAACCCTCTGACGCCGATTGCGCCCCCGACGACGCGCCGCCACCGCCGTCCGACCCCGACCCCACGCAGGTCTGGGCCGCCTACGGCGTATCCGCCGCGGCCGGGCTGCACATCGTCGTCGCGGCCCTCGTACTGATCAACCGCTCCCACTGAACTCCCGTCCGCGCCGTCGGCCCGGCGGCGCGGACGGGATCACCAACACACACATCAACACCCAAGGAGAAAGAATGGGTTGGGGAACCGACAAGCCCAGCGGCGGCAAGCACGGCGGCAAGAAGGACCCGGGCACGAGCAAGCCGTCCCCCGACGGATCCCAGCCGGCGCCCGAGCCGAAGCACAAGAAGGGCGAGGGCGAGAAGTGACGGACCCCGTGCATCGACCGGAGCAGGCCGCCGTGCGCGGCCTGCTCCGGGCCGTCGGCGAAGCGCTCGACGGCCCCGTTCCTCCGGAGTGGCAGAAGGCCATCACGGCGGTCCCGCGCCATCGCTTCCTCCCCGAACGGATCTGGCTGGAGAACACCCACGACGATTACGAACCGTGCGACCTCTCCACCGACCACCAACGTTGGTTCGAGGCGGCGTACGCGGACGCGCCCGTCGTCACCCAGGTCAACGACGGCCAGCCGGCCGCCGACCCGACCGCCGCCTGGCCGTCCTCCTCCGCCTCGGCCCCCTCGATCGTCGTCCGCATGCTCCGAGACCTCGACGTCCGCCCCGGCATGAACGTCCTGGAGATCGGCACCGGCACCGGCTGGAACGCCGCCCTCCTCGCCCACCGCCTCGGCCCCAGACACGTCACCTCGATCGAGATCGATCCCGAGGTCTCCGAACAAGCCTGGGCCTCCCTCAACACGGCAGGCCTGGACGTCGACCTCGTCCGCGGAGACGGCTCCCTGGGCTGGCCCCGCCGCCACCCGTACGACCGGATCGTCTCCACCTGCTCGGTCCGCCGCGTCCCCTGGGCCTGGATCGAACAGACCCGCCCCGGCGGCGTCATCCTCACCCCCTGGGACAACCCGATGCTCTGCTGGGGACTCCTCAAGCTCACCGTCGAACGCGACCGGGCCCAGGGCCGCTTCAGCCCCTACTCCGCGTTCATGCTGATGCGCAACCACCGGCAGGACCTGCGGATCTTCCGCGACGTCGTCCGGGACGAGCACGTCCCGGACGAATCCGAGACCACGCTGCCCCCGTGGGAGGTCACGGGCGACAACTGGGAGGCCCGCTTCGCCCTCGGCCTACGGCTCGGCGACGTGTGGACCGCCTGGGAACACGAGCCGGGCGTCGACGGCGTCGACGCCCGGCTCTGGATCGCGACCACCGACACCCGCTCCTGGGCCGCCGTCGACCACAACCATGACCGAGCAAACCGCTTCACCGTCTGGCAGTACGGCCCCCGCCGCCTCTGGGACGAGGTCACCGCCGCCCACCACTGGTGGGAGCAGCACGACCGCCCAGCCCCCACCCGCTTCGGCCTCACCGTCACTGCGAACACCCAGTGGCCATGGCTCGACCACCCCAGCCACCCTGTCCATCAGGAGGCGCAGCACAGATGACCACCGCACCGTGGGGCACCACCCGCATGGGGCCGTACCCGGAGTCCAGCCCGATCCCCGCCCTGACGCCCGTGATCGATCCCGAAACGCAGGTCGCCGTGTTCGTAGACGAGCACGGCCGCACGGTCGAGATGGGTGCGCACGGCACCAGCACCGAAACCAGCACGCCCACGAGCACGGGCGGCGGCGACGGCCAGAGCGGGCAGCAGAACCAGCCGACCGACATGGACAGCATGCCCGCGAACGACCAGGATCAGGGCGCGGGCTGACATGACACCGGATCGACACCGGGCGGTTCTGGTCCTGACCGGCCCCTACGACGTGACAGCCGACGTGGTCCTGCGCGTCTTGGCCGACCGTCGAGTCCCGGTCGTCCGGGTGGAAGGCCTTCGACGCGCGGGTGACCGCCGTCGGAGACCGCCTGTTCGGCGTCCGGATCGACAGCCCCGATCTCGACTGGCGCCACCGGCAGGACCGGATGACGTGCGCGCCGGTGGAGATCCCCGAACCGGTCGCGCGGTCGGTCGCCGCCTACCTCGTTGAATTCCGTTTGGTGTACGGCGCGTTCGACTTCGCCGTGACCGCCTCGGGCGACTGGTACTTCCTTGAGTGCAACCCGAACTGCCAGTGGGCGTGGCAGCCGGCCAGGACCAGCGCCGCGATCGCCCGCGCCATTGCCGATCAGCTGGAGAGAGGTCCCGACACGTGAGTACACCGGCTCAGCTCCGTACTGCCCTGGTGGACGGCTTCACCGGGGAGGACAAGATCACCGATCCGGCCTGGGAGCACGCCGCCAGAGCGGTCCCCCGGGAACTGTTCGTCGGTTCCTACTTCCTTCCGGTCGAGGGAAGTTACCCGACCGCCTACCGGCCCGTGTTCCGGGGCGAGCCCGGCTGGCTGGAGCAGGTCTACAGCAACGAAACGCTGATCACCCAACTCGACGGGCGCACCCGCCCCGAGGACGTGACCGGCGGCACCGTCACGGGGGTTCCGTCCTCGTCGTCCACCCTGCCGTCCCTGGTCCTGCGCATGTGGCACCAGCTCGGCGCCGAGGCCGGCCACCGGGTGCTCGAGATCGGCACCGGCACCGGCTACTCGACCGCCCTCGGCGCGCACCGGCTCGGGAACGCCAACCTCACCAGCGTCGAATACGACCCGGGGGTGGGCGAGGCCGCTGCAGCCGCCCTCAAGGCAGCCGGGTACTCCCCACGCCTGATCATCGGCGACGGACTGCTCGGCGACCCGGACGGAGGCCCCTACGACCGACTCGTCGCCACCTGTTCGGTTCGCTACGTGCCGCCCCCGTGGCTGCACCAGGTGAAGCCCGGCGGCCGGATCCTGGTCACGCTGTCCGGCTGGTCCTTCGGCTTCGGTCTCGCGCTGCTGGTCGTGACCGGTCCCGGAGAAGCCACCGGCCGATTCCTGCCCGGCTACACCAGCTTCATGATCGCCCGCCCGCACGACCGGCCGCCCCGCCAGAGCCTGTCACTGCTCCCCGGCGACGAACGCCCGACCCGGATCGACCCCGAGATCATCGGCACCTGGA
Organism: Streptomyces sp. CBMA123; assembly: GCF_014596465.1. Lineage (GTDB taxonomy): Bacteria > Actinomycetota > Actinomycetes > Streptomycetales > Streptomycetaceae > Kitasatospora. The sequence continues at coordinate 5,736 of NZ_MECK01000601.1, forward strand.
CGGGCAACTGGGTCTCCCAGCTCGCAGCGCCCTCGGCCGAGCGGATGGGCGTCGGCGGACAGCAGATCCTCTCCGACGTGGCCACGGGATCACAGGCCCGGACCATGCCGGCCCCGGGAGGCGGCTGGACCGTCGTCCAGCGGGGCCCGCTCCGGCTCTGGGACCAGGTGGAGAGCGCCATCGAAGCCTGGCAGAGGGCGGGCGAGCCGCATCAGGAGGGCTTCGGGTTCACCGTCTCCAGGTCGGGACAACGCGTCTGGATCGGCCACGAGGACGGCCCTGGCTGGAGCCTCCCCATCTGAAACGGCCAACGGCCCGGCTCCCCCATCCGGGGAGCCGGGCCGTCGCACACACGAGACCGTGATCAGCCGCCGAGCTGCAGCCCCGCCATCCGCTTCCACTCGTACGGGCCGGTCTTCACCTTGAGGCCCAGCTCGCCCTCGAAGTCGTCGTGCAGGGTGAGCCCGGCCAGCTCGGCGGCCCGGCGGCCGACCGCGTACGTCGGGGCCACCTGGTCGCCCCAGGCGCCGTCCGCGCCGACCACGACGATCCGGGTGGCCACGGCGCCGACGTACTCGACGACCGCGTCGGCGCTGCCGCCGTGCTGCTGGGCGAAGCTGGTCAGGTGCTTGGCGATGCGCTTGGCGCGGCGCTCGGTACGGGCGTCCGGCGCGGCGGTGGCGGTCTCTGCGCTGCTCATGCCCGCATGCTACCCACCGGTAGACGACCTGGCGACAAGAGCACCCTGTGCACCGGGCCACATACTGGAGAGGTGACCTTCAAAGGCTGGCCGGCCGAGGCGCTGGACTTCTACGCGCACCTCGAAGCCGACAACTCGAAGACCTTCTGGCAGGCCCACAAGGAGCAGTACGACGACACCGTACGCGCCCCGATGGAGCTGCTGCTCGCCGAGCTGGAGCCGGAGTTCGGGCCGGGGAAGATCTTCCGCCCCAACCGCGACGTCCGCTTCAGCGCCGACAAGTCCCCGTACAAGACGCACATCGGCGCGCATCTGGAGTCGGGCGGCTACATCCAGCTCTCCGCCGACGGCCTGGCCTGCGGCAACGGCATGTACCAGCTCGCCCCGGACCAGCTGGAGCGCTACCGTGCCGCCGTCGCCGAGGACGTCAGCGGCGCCGAACTCCTCAGGGTGATCGCCCGGGTGGAGAAGGACGGCCCGCAGGTCCACGGCCGGGACTCCCTCAAGTCGGCTCCGCGCGGCTACGCCAAGGACCACCCGAGGATCGAGCTGCTGCGCCACAAGGGCCTGGTGGCCTGGCAGGAGTGGGAGCCCGCCGAGTGGCTGGGCACCCGCACGGCCCGCACCCGGATCGCCGCGTTCCTGCGCGCCTCCCAGCCACTCCGGGACTGGCTGGACGACCACGTCGGCCCGTCCGAACTACCCAGCCGCTGAACTCCGAACTACCCGGCCGCCGAACGCGGAACGAGCCCCGGAAAACCGAGGACCCCGGACACGCGAGGAGCCCCGGTCCACCAGGACCGGGGCTCCTCGCCGTCCGACAAGCCTTACTTCACTTCACTTCACTTCACGAACGGATCGATCGCGCACACCACGAACAGCAGCGACAGATAGGTGATCGACCAGTGGAACAGCCGCATCTCCTTCAGCTTCGCGCCCACGATCCCGGCCTTGGCCCGCGCGTACAGCGCGTGCGCCTCGCGCAGCCAGAAGCCGCCGAGCAGCACCGCGGCGACGGGGTACAGCCAGCTCATGTGCCCGAGCGGCCAGACCGCCAGGGAGACCGCCACCATCACCCAGGAGTAGGCGACGACCTGCTTGCCGACCGCGACGTTGCCCTTGATCACCGGCAGCATCGGCACGCCGGCCCGCTCGTAGTCCTCGCGCACCTTCATCGACAGCACCCAGGTGTGCGGCGGCGTCCAGAAGAACACCACCAGGAACAGCGCGACGGCCGCCCAGGACACCGAGTTGGTCACCGAGGACCAGCCGATCAGCACCGGCATGCAGCCGGCGATGCCGCCCCAGACGATGTTCTGCGAGGTGCGCCGCTTGAGCCCCAGCGTGTAGACGAACACGTAGAACAGCAGCGCGCCGAGCGCCAGTCCGGCGGAGAGCCAGTTGACGCCGTAGCCGAGCACCAGGGTGGAGACGACCCCGAGCGTGATGCCGAAGACCAGTGCCTCACGCGGGGACACCATCCCGGTGACGATCGGCCGCCGCTCGGTACGGGTCATCAGCGCGTCGATGTCGCGGTCGATGTACATGTTGAGGGCGTTGGCGCCGCCCGCCGAGAGGTAGCCGCCGACCACGACCTTCAGCACCAGCAGCATGTTCGGCACGCCCTGTTGGGCCAGGAACATCACCGGCACCGTGCTCATCAGCAGCAGCTCGATGATCCGCGGCTTGGTCAGTGCGACGAAGGCGCCGACACGGGCCCCGATGGGCCGGTGCGCAGGAGTCGCCCCGGTGACCCCGGCGGGACGGGTTTCGACGGCGGTCACTAACACCCCAACTGAAGATGAATCCTCGCAGGCGGCCACAGGAACGAAGGGTCCCGAATCGTCCGCTCTGCGCGTACCACGCCACCTTAGACGCTCCATATATCCCATCCGGCTCCGGGGTCCCCCGGCGAGGCGGATGGCACACCCCGGGGTGAGCCGACTGGGTGAAGCCACGAAACGGCTCCGGCGCGGCTCCGCAACCCGTCCCGACCACCCGGGCGGCAGGCCCCGGCAAACCGGGAGAGCCTGGGACAAAACAAGTCGTAACGCCCTAGTGGGAATCACCATGCGGAAATCCCGGTTGTCCCGGCACGGAGGGTGAGCCCCGGCCCGGACGGTAGGCTCGCACGCAGAAGCGGGATCTACCCTCCGTGACCGGCACCATCCACAGTCGGGACCACAGCGCCGTGGCCGACCCGGTCCCCATTCACGGGGTCACTCTTCACAATGGAAGGAGCCCTGAGACAGGGTGAGCACTGCGCCGACGAACGCATTCGAGTGGAGCGACCTGGACGAGCGCACGGTTGACACGGCGCGGGTCCTGGCGATGGACGCTGTCCAGAAGGTCGGTAACGGGCACCCCGGGACGGCCATGTCGCTGGCCCCCGCTGCCTACCTGATCTTCCAGCGCTTCCTGCGCCACGACCCGACCGACCCGGCCTGGGTCGGCCGCGACCGCTTCGTCCTCTCCCCCGGGCACACCAGCCTGACGCTCTACACCCAGCTGTACTTCTCCGGCTACGGCCTGGAGCTGGATGACCTCAAGGCCTTCCGCGTCGCGGGCAGCCGCACCCCGGGCCACCCCGAGCACGGCCACACCGCCGGCGTGGAGACCACCACCGGCCCGCTGGGCCAGGGCATCGCCAACGCGGTCGGCATGGCGATGGCCGCCCGTTACGAGCGCGGTCTGTTCGACCCGGAGGCGGCGGCCGGGGAGTCCCCCTTCGACCACACCATCTGGGCCATCGTCTCCGACGGCGACCTGGAGGAGGGCATCTCCGCCGAGGCCTCCTCGCTGGCCGGCCACCAGAAGCTGGGCAACCTGGTCGCCCTGTACGACGACAACCACATCTCGATCGAGGGCGACACCGAGACGGCCTTCTCCGAGGACGTCCTCAAGCGCTACGAGGCGTACGGCTGGCACGTGCAGCGCGTCACCCCGAAGGCCAACGGCGACATCGACGTCGAGGCCCTCGCCGGTGCGCTGGCCGCCGCCAAGGCGGAGACCTCCCGCCCGTCGCTGATCGCGATGCGCACCATCATCGCCTGGCCTGCCCCGGACGCCCAGAACACCGCCAAGGCGCACGGCTCGGCGCTCGGCGCGGCCGAGATCGCCGCCACCAAGAAGGTCCTGGGCTTCGACCCGGAGAAGACCTTCGAGGTCAGCGACCAGGTCATCGAGCACGCCCGCCAGGTCATCAAGCGCGGCAAGGCCGCCCGCGACCAGTGGCAGCAGGGCTTCGACGCCTGGCGCGCCGCGAACGCCCACCGGGCCGCCGAGTTCGACCGCATCCAGGCCGGCGAGCTGCCCGAGGGCTGGAAGAAGGCCATCCCCTCCTTCCCGGCCGGCAAGGCCGTCGCCACCCGCAAGGCCTCCGGCGAGACCCTCAAGGCGCTCGGCGCGGTGATCCCGGAGCTGTGGGGCGGCTCGGCCGACCTCGCGGAGTCCAACCTCACCACGATCGACGAGGACAGCTCCTTCCTCCCCGAGGGCAACCCGCTGAAGTCCGCCAGCCCGTACGGCCGGACGATCCACTTCGGCATCCGCGAGCACGCCATGGGCTCGACCATGAACGGCATCGCGCTGCACGGCGGGACCCGCGTGTACGGCGGCACCTTCCTGGTCTTCGCCGACTACATGCGCCCGGCCGTCCGTCTGGCCGCGCTGATGAAGCTGCCGGTCACCTACGTCTGGACGCACGACTCGATCGGCCTCGGCGAGGACGGCCCGACCCACCAGCCGGTGGAGCACATGGCCTCGCTGCGCGCCATCCCGGGCCTGGCCATGGTCCGCCCGGCGGACGCCAACGAGACGGCCGTCGCCTGGCGCACCCTCATCGAGCGCCAGAGCAGCCACCCCGGCCCGGTCGGCCTGGCGCTCACCCGTCAGAACGTCCCGACCTTCGACCGCGAGGTCTTCGCCTCCGCCGAGGGCACCGCCAAGGGCGCCTACGTGCTGGCCGAGGCCGGCAACGGTGACCCGCAGCTGATCCTGCTGGGCACCGGTTCCGAGGTCCAGCTGGCCGTCCAGGCCCGCGAGGTCCTGGAGGCCGAGGGCATCGCCACCCGCGTCGTCTCCGTCCCGTCCTTCGAGTGGTTCCAGGAGCAGGACCAGGCCTACCGCGACAGCGTGCTGCCGCCGTCGGTCAAGGCCCGCGTCTCGGTGGAGGCCGGCATCGCCCAGGGCTGGCGCGAGCTGGTCGGCGACCACGGCCGGATCGTCTCGCTGGAGCACTTCGGTGCCTCCGCCGACTACCAGGTGCTGTTCGAGGAGTTCGGCCTGACCGCCGAGCGCGTGGTGGCGGAGGCGCACAACGCCCTGCGCTCCCTCGAGGCCGTCAACCGCTAACGCGTTCCGGGCCGCGTGCCCGCCCGCACGCGGGCACGCGGCCCCCTCTGACTACCCCACGAAGCAGAAGAACAAGGGACTGAAGCACCATGACTGACGCACTGAAGCGCCTCAGCGACGAAGGCGTTGCGATCTGGCTGGACGACCTCAGCCGCAAGCGGCTGAACTCCGGCAACCTGGCCGAGCTGGTGCAGAACAAGCACGTGGTGGGTGTCACCACCAACCCGACCATCTTCCAGAAGGCCATCGCCGGCAGCGGCGACAGCTCCTACGACAGCCAGCTGCGCGACCTCGCGGTCCGCAAGGTCACCACCGACGAGGCGATCCGCATGATCACCACCTCGGACGTGCGCGACGCCGCGGACGTGCTGCGCCCGGTCTACGACGCCTCCAACGGCCGCGACGGCCGGGTCTCCATCGAGGTCGACCCGCGCCTGGCGCACGAGACCGCCCCGACGGTGGCCGAGGCCAAGCAGCTGTGGTGGCTGGTCGACCGTCCGAACGTCCTGATCAAGATCCCCGCCACCAAGGCCGGCCTGCCCGCCATCGCCGAGGTCATCGGCCTGGGCATCAGCGTCAACGTCACGCTGATCTTCTCCCTGGACCGCTACAAGGCCGTCATCGACGCCTACCTGACCGGCCTGGAGACCGCCAAGGCCAAGGGCCTGGACCTCTCCCAGATCGAGTCGGTCGCCTCCTTCTTCGTGTCCCGCGTGGACACCGAGATCGACAAGCGCCTGGACAAGATCGGCGGCGACGCCCGGAACCTGCGTTCCAAGGCCGCCCTGGCCAACGCCCGCCTCGCCTACCAGGCGTACGAGGAGGTCTTCGGCAGCGTCGACGGCAAGACCGCCGGCAACGCCCGCTGGAAGGCCCTGGAGGCCGCCGGCGCCAAGCCGCAGCGCCCGCTGTGGGCCTCCACCGGCGTCAAGGACCCGGCCCTGCCGGACACCCTGTACGTCACCGAGCTGGTCGCCCCCGGCACCGTCAACACCATGCCCGAGGCCACCCTGGACGCCACCGGCGACCACGGCGTGATCACCGGCAACACCATCGTCCCCAACTACGCCGACGCCAAGGCCGTCCTGGACGCCATCGCGGCCGCCGGCGTGGACTACGACGACGTCGTCCAGGTGCTGGAGGACGAGGGCGTGGAGAAGTTCGAGCAGTCCTGGCAGGAACTGCTCGACACTGTCACCGCCTCGCTGGCCTCCTTCGCCAACGAGAAGTGACCCCCGCTCACACAGCCAGCGCACGAAAGCGGAGCACACCAAGTGAGCACTGATTTCCCCGAGTTGACGTCGGAATCGGACGCGGACGACCTCCCGCCCGCTCCGGTCAACCCGCTTCGTGACCCCTCCGACCGGCGGCTCCCGCGCATCGCGGGGCCGTCCGGCCTGGTCATCTTCGGGGTCACCGGCGACCTGTCCCGCAAGAAGCTGATGCCGGCCATCTACGACCTGGCCAACCGGGGTCTGCTGCCGCCGGGCTTCTCCCTGGTGGGCTTCGCCCGCCGCGAGTGGGAGGACGAGGACTTCGCCAAGGAGGTCCACGACGCGGTCAAGGAGCACGCCCGGACCCCGTTCCGTGAGGAGGTCTGGCAGCAGCTCGCCAAGGGCATGCGCTTCGTCCAGGGCACCTTCGACGACGACGAGGCCTTCGACAAGCTCCGCGAGACCATCGAGGAGCTGGACAAGGCCCAGGGCACCGGCGGCAACTTCGCCTTCTACCTGTCCGTCCCGCCGAAGTTCTTCCCGACCGTCGTCCAGCAGCTCAAGAAGCACGGCCTGGCCGACCCGCCGCAGGGCTCCTGGCGCCGCGCCGTCATCGAGAAGCCTTTCGGCCACGACCTGGAGAGCGCCCAGGAGCTCAACAAGGTCGTCCACGAGGTCTTCCCGCGCGACGAGGTCTTCCGGATCGACCACTACCTGGGCAAGGAGACGGTCCAGAACATCCTGGCACTGCGCTTCGCCAACCAGATGTTCGAGCCGATCTGGAACCGGTCGTACGTCGACCACGTGCAGATCACCATGGCCGAGGACATCGGCATCGGCGGCCGGGCCGGCTACTACGACGGCATCGGCTCCGCCCGTGACGTCATCCAGAACCACCTGCTGCAGCTGATGGCGCTCACCGCCATCGAGGAGCCGGCGTCCTTCCACCCGAAGGCGCTGGTGGCCGAGAAGCTCAAGGTGCTCAGCGCGGTCAAGCTCCCGGCCGACCTCGGCCGGCACACCGTGCGCGGCCAGTACGCGGCCGGCTGGCAGGGCGGCGAGGAGGTGGCCGGCTACCTGGACGAGGACGGCATCGACCCGGACTCCAAGACCGACACCTACGCGGCGATCAAGCTGGAGATCAACAACCGCCGCTGGGCGGGTGTCCCGTTCTACCTGCGCACCGGCAAGCGGCTGGGCCGCCGGGTCACCGAGATCGCGGTGGTCTTCCAGCGCGCCCCGTACCTGCCGTTCGACTCCTACGCGACCGAGGAGCTGGGGCAGAACGCCCTGGTCATCCGGGTCCAGCCGGACGAGGGCGTGACGGTGCGGTTCGGCTCCAAGGTGCCGGGCACCTCCTTCGAGGTCCGGGACGTCACGATGGACTTCGCCTACGGCGAGTCCTTCACCGAGTCCAGCCCGGAGGCGTACGAGCGGCTCATCCTCGATGTGCTGCTCGGCGACGCCAACCTGTTCCCGCGTCACCAGGAGGTCGAGCTCTCCTGGCAGATCCTCGACCCGATCGAGAAGTACTGGGACGCCCACGGCAAGCCCGCCCAGTACCCGGCGGGCACCTGGGGCCCGTCCGAGGCGGACGAGATGCTCGCACGAGACGGCAGGAGCTGGCGCCGGCCATGAAGATCGACCTCACCAACACGACCTCCAGCAAGATCAACGCCCAGCTGATGGAGGCGCGCCGGGCCAGCGGCTCCACCGCCGCCGGCATGGTGCTCACCCTGGTGATCGTGACCGACGAGGGCAGCGCGTACGACGCCCTCAAGGCCGCCAACGAGGCCTCCCGTGAGCATCCGATGCGAACCCTCGCGGTGATCAAGCGCGCCGGCCGCTCGCCCCGGGCCCGTGCCGAGACCCGGCTGGACGCCGAGATCCTGGTCGGCTCGGACGCCGGCTCCGGAGAAACGGTCATCCTGCGCATGCACGGCGAACTCGCCTTGCACGCCCAGTCGGTGGTCCTGCCGCTGCTGCTGCCGGACGCCCCGACCGTGGTCTGGTGGCCGGACAACGCGCCGCAGCACCCGGCGCAGGACCCGCTGGGCGCGCTCGCCCAGCGCCGGATCACCGACGCCGTCACCGCCGAGTCCCCGGTCGGTCAGCTCGCCCAGCGGGCCGAGAGCTACACCCCGGGCGACACCGACCTGGCCTGGACCCGGATCACCGGCTGGCGCTCGATGCTGGCCGCCGCGCTGGACCAGCGGCCGTCCGCCATCACCTCGGTGATGGTCGAGGGCGAGTCCTACAACCCCAGCGTCGAACTGCTCGGCCTGTGGCTGCTCAACCGGCTGCACGTGCCGGTCGAGCGGGTCGTCACCGGCGGCCCCGGCATCACCGCGGTGCACCTGCGCACCACCGGCGGGGACATCACCCTGGACCGCCCGGACGGCCTGATGGGCACGCTCTCCATGCCCGGCTCGCCGGACCGCCAGGTGGCGCTCAAGCGGCGCGAGACCGCGGAGTTGATCGCCGAGGAGCTGCGCCGGCTGGACCCGGACGACATCTACTCGACGGCCGTGCGCACGCCCGTCGAGCGGCTGCGCGAGCACGCCGAGTCCGGCCCGGCGGCCGACCCGGCGCTGGCCGATCCGGCCGCGGCCGATTCGGTCGGCGAGGCGGCGGCCGCGGCCGCCGACGCCGCGGTGGCCAATGCGACCCGGGTGACCGCCGACGCGGAGAAGCCGACCGCGAAGAAGGCCGCGGGCAAGCGCGCCGCCAAGGGCAGCGCATGACCGCCGCGACCCCGCAGCTGGTCGTCCACCGGGACAAGGAGCTGATGGCCCAGGCGGCCGCGGCCCGGCTGATCACCCGGATCGTGGACGCCCAGGCCGCCCGCGGCACCGCCTCGGTGGTGCTCACCGGCGGCCGTAACGGCAACGCCCTGCTGGCCGCGATCGCCGCCTCCCCGGCGCGCGACGCGGTCGACTGGGGCCGGCTGGACCTCTGGTGGGGCGACGAGCGCTTCGTCTCCGCCGCCGATCCGGACCGCAACGCCGTCCAGGCCCGCGCCGAGCTGCTGGACGCCGTTCCGCTCGACCCGGCGCGGGTGCACGAGATGCCCGCCTCGGACGGCGTGGACGGCTCGGACGTGGAGGCGGCCGCCGCCCGTTACGCGCAGGAGCTGGCGAAGGCCGCCGGACCGGGCGACCGGTTCGGCGTCCCGGCCTTCGACGTGCTGCTGCTCGGCGTCGGCCCGGACACCCACGTGGCCTCGCTCTTCCCGGAGCACCCGGGCGTGCGGGAGACCGAGCTGACCGTGATCGGCGTGCGCGGGGCCCCCAAGCCCCCGCCGACCCGGATCTCGCTCACCCTCCCGGCGATCCGGGCGGCCCGTGAGGTCTGGCTGCTGGCCGCCGGCGAGGACAAGGCGGGCGCGGTCGCGCTGGCCCTGTCCGGCCCCGGCGAGCTGCAGGCCCCGGCCTCCGGCGCGTACGGCCGCAGCCGCACCCTGTGGCTGCTGGACCGCGCCGCCGCCGAGCGGATCCCGCCGCAGCTGTACCCGCCGGCCTCGGCGTAACAGCGGGAACGCCGAAGGGCGCCGCCGTCACTCGACGGTGGCGCCCTTTGTCGTCAGTCCGTTCGGCGCTCGGCTCGCCCCGGATCTCGCTCGTGCGTCAGATCTCGCCGCGCAGCTTGGCCAGCGCCTCGGCGAGGATCGCCTCGCCGTCGGCGTCGGTGCGCCGCTCCCGGACGTAGGCGAGGTGGGTCTTGTACGGCTCGTTGCGCGAGGGTGCGGGCGGGTTGTCCTCGTCCTGGCCGGCCGGAAAGCCGCAGCGCGGGCAGTCCCAGGTGTCCGGGATGACGGCCTCGGCGGCGAAGCTGGGCCGGGTCTCGTGCTTGTTGGCACACCAGAAGGAGATCCGGTTGCGCGGAGCGGACTCACCGCGCTCCGCCTCCCCCATCGGGCCTGCCCCGACCCTGCTGCCACGGATGGCGTTGCCACTTGCCACGGTCTGACTCCCTGCGTGCTGTTGCGCCGACCCGCCGCGGTGCGCGTCGGTGGCGAAAGTCGTCCTAGTGTAAGCAGGACTTAAGCTTCCGCCACCATCGCCTCCGCCCCCGACCGTCCCAGGATAGGCGCTCGGGCGACGGGGCGTCAGGGTTGCGTCAGCTCTTGTACTTCATGACCAGGCTCAGCACGATGATGCAGGCGAACCAGCCCACGCCGACCACGATGGTGATGCGGTCCAGGTTGCGCTCGGCCACCGCCGAACCGCCGCCGGTGGACATCGCGCCACCGCCGAACATGTCGGAAAGACCGCCGCCCTTCCCCTTGTGCAGAAGCACCAAGAGGATCATCAGCGCACTGAAGATGATCAGGGCAATCGAGAACCCGAGAACCACGACGGGACCAACTCTCTCGTATCTTCGCGAAGGGGCCGGGCCGCGTACGGCGGTCCGGCCCCAAAGCCTACGTTGCTGCGGCGGCGTTAGCCTACTGCCTGCTCACGGTAGCGCACGATCTTGACGAACTCGTCGGCGTCCAGCGAGGCACCGCCGATCAGGCCGCCGTCGATGTCGGGCTTGGCCATCAGACCGGCCGCGCTCGACGACTTGACCGAACCGCCGTACAGCACACGGACCTTGTCGGCCAGCTCGGCGGAGTACAGCTCGGCGAGCCGCCCGCGGATGGCGGCGCAGACCTCCTGCGCGTCCTCCGGGGTGGCCACCTCGCCGGTGCCGATCGCCCAGACCGGCTCGTAGGCGACCACGATCGACTCGGCCTGGTCCGCCGGGACGCCCTCCAGGGCGCCGTCCAGCTGGGCCAGGGTGTGCTCGACGTGGGTGCCGGCCTTGCGGATCTCCAGCGGCTCGCCGATGCACAGGATCGGGGTGACCCCGGCCCGGTAGGCGGCCTTGACCTTGGCGTTGACGATCTCCTCGTTCTCGCCGTGGTACTGGCGGCGCTCCGAGTGGCCGATCACCGCGTAGGTGCACTGGAGCTTGGCCAGCATCGGGCCGGAGACCTCGCCCGTGTAGGCGCCGCCGTCGTGCTGGGAGATGTCCTGCGAGCCGTACTTGATCTTCAGCTTGTCGCCGAAGACCAGGGTCTGCACCGAACGCAGGTCGGTGAACGGCACCAGGACGGCGACCTCGACGGCCTCGTAGTCCTTGTCGGCCAGCGCGAACGCCAGCTTCTGGGTGTGCTGGATGGCCTCGAGGTGGTTGAGGTTCATCTTCCAGTTGCCCGCCATCAGCGGGAGACGCTCAGTCATGCTTTCAGCCTTCCAGGGCGGCGAGACCGGGGAGGGTCTTGCCCTCCAGGTACTCGAGGCTCGCGCCACCGCCGGTCGAGATGTGCCCGAACTTCGTCTCGTCGAAGCCCAGGATGCGGACGGCCGCGGCGGAGTCGCCGCCACCGACCACGGTGAACGCGTCGCTGTCGACCAGGGCCTGCGCGACGGCCTTGGTGCCGTTCGCGTAGTCCGGGTGCTCGAAGACGCCCATCGGGCCGTTCCAGAACACGGTGCCAGCGTCGGCCAGCTTCGCCGCGTACAGCTCGCGGGTCTTCGGGCCGATGTCCAGGCCCTCCTGGTCGGCGGGGATCCTGTCCGCGTCGACGGTCTGGAAGGTGGCCGGGGTCTTGCCCTTGAGGTCCGGGAAGTCGGCCGAGACCAGGACGTCCTTCGGCAGGACGAACTCGACGCCCCGCTTCTCGGCCCGGTCCAGGTACTCCAGGACGGTCGGGATCTGGTCCTCCTGCAGCAGCGAGATGCCGACCTCGTGGCCCTGGGCCTTGAGGAAGGTGTACGCCATGCCGCCGCCGATCAGGATCCGGTCGGCCTTCTCCAGCAGGTTGTCGATCACGCCGAGCTTGTCGGACACCTTGGCGCCGCCGAGCACGACGACGTACGGGCGGGCGACGTCCTCGGTGAGCTTCTTCAGCACGCCGACCTCGGTGGCGATCAGGTCGCCGGCGGCGTGCGGCAGCAGGCCCGGCAGGTCGTACACCGAGGCGTGCTTGCGGTGCACGGCGCCGAAGCCGTCGCCGACGTACAGGTCGGCCAGGGCGGCCAGCTGCTCGGCGAAGGCCTTGCGCTCGGCGTCGTCCTTGCTGGTCTCACCGGCGTTGAAGCGCAGGTTCTCCAGCAGCGCGACCTCGCCGCCGGCCAGCGCGGCCACGGCGGCCGTGGCGGAGTCGCCCACGGTGTCGGTGGCGAAGGCGACGTCCCGGCCGAGGATCTCGCCGAGGCGGACGGCGACCGGGGCGAGCGAGAACTGCGGGTCCGGCGCGCCCTTGGGGCGGCCGAGGTGGGAGGCGACGACGACCTTGGCGCCGCGCTCGACGAGCTTGGCGATGGTCGGGGCGACGGCGCGGATCCGGCCGTCGTCGGTGATCCGGCCGTCCGACAGCGGGACGTTCAGGTCAGCGCGTACGAAGACGCGCTTGCCGGCGACGTCCAGGTCTTCGATGGTCTTCACGGGTTCTTCGGTCTCCTGGCGAGATGGTTGATGCGCAGAGGCGGCACGGCGCAGGGGCCGCCTGAGAAGTCCTTGTACGCAGAGCGAGGGCCCGGTCGGCTCGTTTCGCCGTCCGGGCCCTCGCCCCTACATCACGTCAGCTCCCACCGCGTCAGAGCTGGCCACCGACGAGGGTGACCAGGTCGACGACGCGGTTCGAGTAGCCCCACTCGTTGTCGTACCAGCCGAGCACCTTGACCTGGTTGCCCTGGACCATGGTGAGCTGGCTGTCGAAGATGCAGGAGGCCGGGTCGTTGACGATGTCCGAGGAGACGATCGGGTCCTCCGTGTAGGCCAGGATGCCCTTGAGCGGGCCCTCCTGCGCGGCCTTCTGGAAGGCCGCGTTGACCTCGTCCTTGGTGACCTCGCGCTCCAGGGTGACGACCAGGTCGGTGATCGAGCCGGTCGGGACCGGGACGCGCAGCGAGGTGCCGTCCAGCTTGCCCTTCAGCTCCGGCAGGACCAGGGCGGTCGCCTTGGCGGCACCGGTCGAGGTCGGGATGATGTTCTGCGAGGCCGCACGAGCACGGCGCAGGTCCTTGTGCGGGAAGTCCAGGGTCACCTGGTCGTTGGTGAACGCGTGGACGGTGGTCATCAGACCCTTGACGATGCCGAAGCTCTCGTTCAGCACCTTCGCCATCGGCGCCACGCAGTTGGTGGTGCAGGAGGCGTTGGAGATGATGTGGTGGTTGGCGGCGTCGTACTTCTCGTCGTTGACACCCAGGACGATGGTGACGTCCTCGTCGGTGGCGGGCGCCGAGATGATGACCTTCTTCGCGCCGGCGGCGAGGTGCTTCTTCGCGGCCTCGGCCTTGGTGAAGATGCCGGTGGACTCGACGACGATGTCGGCGCCCAGGGCGGCCCACGGCAGGTTGGCCGGGTCACGCTCGGCGGTCACCTTGAAGGTGTGGCCGTCGACGGTGATGCTGTCCTCGGTGTGCGAGACCTCGCCCGGGAAGGTGCCCAGGGTGGTGTCGTACTTCAGCAGGTGAGCCAGGGTCTTCGTGTCGGTGAGGTCGTTGACACCGACGATCTCGATGTCCGCGCCCTGGGCCTTGACGGCGCGGAAGAAGTTGCGGCCGATGCGGCCGAAGCCGTTGATGCCTACCCGGATCGTCACGAACCGATCTCCTCGTTAGGTACGCCGGCGCTGAGCCGACGGGGATGAGATTTGGGAAGTCCCCGACCGCCTACGACCCTACCCCTCCGGACCCTGGGAGGGCACATCGCGCCACCTGGCAAGACGTGGCGTGGCGTGATTCCGGGCCCTCCGTCCTTGCCCGCCGGGGCCGTTGGTCCTGGTCAAGTGGTCTTGACCAATTTCGGCTCTCGGCGCGGGCCCGGACACGACGACGGCCGGTGCCCGGAATCCGGACACCGGCCGCTGTTGCCCACCCACTCGCCGCCGGGCCGCTCGGACCTTCGACTCGGGGCGGGCGCGCCCTGCGGAACAGATCAGTTGAGCGCCATCTCGTCGGTCAGGTTGGCCTCGGTGCTCGGCAGGCCGAGCTCGGCGGCCCGCTTGTCGGCCATCGCCAGCAGGCGGCGGATCCGGCCGGCCACCGCGTCCTTGGTCAGCGGCGGGTCGGCGAGCGCGCCCAGCTCCTCCAGCGAGGCCTGCTTGTGCTGCATCCGCAGCTGGCCGGCCGCGGCCAGGTGCTCGGGCACCTCCTCGCCGAGGATCTCCAGCGCGCGCTGCACCCGGGCACCGGCCGCCACCGCGGCACGGGCCGAGCGGCGCAGGTTGGCGTCGTCGAAGTTGGCGAGCCGGTTGGCGGTGGCCCGGACCTCGCGCCGCATCCGGCGCTCTTCCCAGGCGAGCACCGACTCGTGGGCGCCGAGCCGGGTCAGCAGCGCGCCGATGGCGTCGCCGTCGCGGATGACCACCCGGTCCACCCCGCGCACCTCGCGGGCCTTGGCCGGGATGCCGAGCCGGCGGGCCGCGCCGACCAGCGCCAGCGCCGCCTCGGAACCGGGGCAGGTGATCTCCAGCGAGGAGGAGCGGCCCGGCTCGGTGAGCGAGCCGTGGGCGAGGAAGGCCCCGCGCCAGGCCGCCTCGGCATCGCAGGTGGCGCCGGAGACGACCGCCGGGGGCAGGCCCCGGATCGGCCGGCCGCGGCCGTCCACGAGACCGGTCTGGCGTGCCAGCAGCTCGCCGTCCTTGACCACCCGGACGACGAAGCGGCTGCCGCGCCGCAGCCCGCCGGGGGCCATCACCACGAGGTCGGAGGAGTGCCCGAAGATCTCCAGCAGGTCCTTGCGCAGCCGCCGTGCCGCCGCCCCGGTGTCCAGCTCCGCCTCGATCACGATGCGGCCGCTCACGATGTGCAGTCCGCCCGCGAACCGCAGGATCGCCGACACCTCCGCCTTGCGACAGCAGGCCCGGGTGACCGGGAGCCGGCTGATCTCGTCCTTCACCGCTGGAGTCATCGCCATGGCCCGATCCTTCCATGTGTCCGGAAAATCCGGTCGTACGCGGCTGCCAACAGCTCCGGGTCGTGTCGCGGGGTGCCGTCGGTGCGGGCCACCGTGCCGAGCACCAGAGCCGCGCCCATCCGCTCGGCGGCCTTCTCCAGACCGGCCAGGTCCGCCTGGCCGAAGGCACCGCCGGTGACGGCGCGCTCGTCCACCAGGATCGCATCGACGGCGAGGTCGGGAGCGTGGTCGGCGATGACCTCCAGGTGACGCTGCGGGGTGAAGCCCTCGGTCTCGCCGGGCTGCGGGGCCAGGTTCAGGGTGAGCAGGCGGCGGGCGCGGGTCTCGACCAGCGCCTTGGCCAGCTCGGGCACCAGCAGGTGCGGCAGCACGCTGGTGAACCAGGAGCCGGGGCCGAGCACCACCCAGTCCGCCTCCCGGACGGCGGTGACCGCCTCCGGGACGGCGGGCGGCCCGTCCGGCAGCAGCCGGATCGACTGCACGGTGCCGGGGGTGACCGCGACGCTGGCCTGGCCGCGGACGGCCGAGACCTCGGCCGGGCGGTCCGGGTCGTGGCCGCGCACGGCGGCCTCGATGTCCAGCGGCACCGCCGACATCGGCAGCACCCGCCCCTGGACGTTCAGCAGCCGGCCGACCCAGTCCAGCGCCGCCACCGGGTCGCCGAGCTTCTCCCAGAGGGCGACGATCAGCAGGTTGCCGACCGCGTGGCCGCCCAGCTCGCCGTTGCCGGTGAAGCGCTGCTGGATCACCTCTGACCAGGTGCGGCCCCAGTCGTCGTCGCCGCACAGCGCGGCCAGCGCCTTGCGCAGGTCCCCGGGCGGCAGGACGCCCAGCTCCTCGCGCAGCCGCCCGCTGGAGCCGCCGTCGTCGGCGACGGTGACCACCGCGGTGAGGTCGCTGGTGAGCCGGCGCAGCGCCGACAGCGAGGCGGACAGGCCCTGGCCGCCGCCCAGCGCGGTGATCCTGGGGGCCGGATTGGCCCGGGCGGGACTGCTCCGCAGACGGTTCGGCGAGGGGCTGCCCGCCCGTTCGCCGGTCCTGCTCTGCGGCTGCCGCCCGGGCACGTATCCCGCCACAATCACCTCGCGTTCCTCTGACCCGCCACCGGCTCCGCCGGCGGCCCGGCAGGGAAGGCGGCGGTTACTCCCGTCCCATGTCACGGTGGACGAGCACCGTCTCGACTCCGTCGGCGATGAGACGCTTGGTCAGACGCTCGGACATGGCGACGCTACGGTGCTTGCCACCGGTGCAGCCTACGGCAAGCGTCATGTAGCGCTTCCCCTCCCGTCGGTACCCCTCGGTGATGATGCGCAGCAGCTGGGCGTAACCGTCCAGGAACTCGTTGGCGCCGGGCTGCTGGAACACGTAGTCGGCGACGTCCGCGTCGGTGCCGGTACGGGCCCGCAGCTCGGGCACCCAGTGCGGGTTGGGCAGGAATCGGCAGTCCACCACGAGGTCGGCGTCGACCGGCAGGCCGTACTTGAAGCCGAAGGACATCACGGTGGCGCGCAGC
Organism: Streptomyces sp. CBMA123; assembly: GCF_014596465.1. Lineage (GTDB taxonomy): Bacteria > Actinomycetota > Actinomycetes > Streptomycetales > Streptomycetaceae > Kitasatospora. Next base: position 22,426 of record NZ_MECK01000601.1, read on the forward strand.
TCGGGCTCGTCGTGGTCGGCGAACTGGGCGTCCAGCTTGGCGCGCAGCTGGTGCACGTTGAGGTTGGAGGTGTCGATCACCAGGTCGGCCTCGCCGCGCAGGTCGCGCAGCAGGTCGCGCTCCTGGGCGATGCCGTCCACGATCCGGCCGTCGGCCTGCAGCGGGTGCGGGCGGCGCACGCTCTCGAAGCGGCGGACCAGCGCGTCGTCGGAGGAGTCCAGGAAGACCACCTGGAGGCGGACGCCGCGCTTCTCCAGCTCGTCGAGCGAGGTGAGCAGGTCGTCGAAGAACTGCCGGCCGCGGACGTCCACGACCACGCCGATCCGGGCGACGTTGCCCTGGGAGCGGGCGCCCAGGTCGACCATGGTCGGGATCAGGGCCGGCGGCAGGTTGTCCACCACGAACCAGCCCAGGTCCTCCAGGCACTTCGCGGCGGTGGAACGGCCGGCTCCGGACATACCGGAGATGATCACCAGCTCCGGCGCGTTCTCGGCCACGTCTGACACGGTCACTTCGGTTCCCCGCTCTCGGTCTTTCTGCTGAGGAGAACGCACACGGCACGGCCGCCCTTCCCCGTCCCGGACAGGCGGGCGGGGTCGGGGCGCGCCGACGGACGGGCGGCGTCGGCCGTCATGGCGTCTCCTGGGATGGTGCGGTCTGCGGTACTGCGGCCACCGGCTCGGCGGCCCCGTCGTCGATGATCTCGCCGGTCGCGGTGTTGACCGCGGGTGCGGCGGGTGTACGGGACGACAACGCCGCCGCAACAGTCTCCGCGGTGCGGCGCCCGATGCCGGGTACCGCGCAGATCTCGTCGACGGTGGCGGCCCGGAGCCTCTTCAGCGAGCCGAAGTGCTTGAGCAGCGCCCGGCGGCGAGTCTCTCCGAGGCCCGGGACGGAGTCCAGTTCCCCGGCGGTGAGTCGCTTGGAACGCTTGGCGCGCTGGTAGCCGATGGCGAAGCGGTGGGCCTCGTCGCGCACCCGCTGGAGCAGGTAGAGGCCCTCGCTGGAGCGGGGCAGCACGACCGGGTCGTCCTCGCCGGGCAGCCAGACCTCCTCCAGGCGCTTGGCCAGGCCGCACAGCGCGACATCGTCGATGCCCAGCTCCGCCAGGGCGCGCTGGGCGGCAGCGACCTGCGGCTGGCCGCCGTCGACCACCAGAAGCTGCGGCGGGTAGGCGAAGCGCTTGGGGCGGCCCTCCTCGTCGCGGGTGCCGGTGTCGGGCTCGTCCTCCTCCGGGACGGCCCACTCGCCGGTCTGCTCGCGCTCCTGGAGGTAGCGGCGGAAGCGCCGGCTGATCACCTCGTGCATCGAGCGGACGTCGTCCTGGCCCGCGAAGCCCTTGATCTGGAAGCGCCGGTACTCGCTCTTGCGGGCCAGGCCGTCCTCGAAGACGACCATCGAGGCGACCACGTCCTCGCCCTGGAGGTGGGAGATGTCGTAGCACTCGATGCGCAGCGGGACGGAGTCCAGCTCCAGGGCGTCGGCGATCTCCTGCAGGGCGCGGCTGCGGGTGGTGAGGTCGGAGGCGCGCTTGGTCTTGTGCAGCGCCAGCGCCTGCTGGGCGTTGCGCTGCACGGTGGCCATCAGGTCCTTCTTGTCGCCGCGCTGCGGGACGCGCAGGTCGACCTGGCTGCCGCGCAGCCCGCTGAGCCACTCCCGGACGGGGGCGGCCGGTTCGGGCAGGGCGGGGACGAGCACCTCGCGCGGGACGGACTCGTTGCGCTCCTCGGAGGCGGCGCCGCCGTAGAGCTGCTGGAGGGCGTGCTCGACCAGGCCGGCGGTGTCGACGTCCTCGACCTTGTCGGTGACCCAGCCGCGCTGGCCGCGCACCCGGCCGCCGCGGACGTGGAAGATCTGGACGGCGGCCTCGAGTTCGTCCTCGGCGAGGGCCAGCAGGTCGGCGTCGGTGGCGTCGGCGAGCACGATGGCGTTCTTCTCCATCGCGCGCTTGAGGGCGCCGATGTCGTCCCGCAGCCGGGCCGCCTTCTCGTACTCCAGGTCGGCGGCGGCCTCCTGCATCTGGTCTTCCAGCCGGCGCAGGTAGTTGCCGGTGCGCCCGGCCATGAAGTCGCAGAAGTCCTCGGCCAGCGCCCGGTGTTCGTCCGCCGAGACCTTGCCGACGCAGGGTGCGGCGCACTTGCCGATGTAGCCGAGCAGGCAGGGGCGGCCGACCTGCCGGGCGCGCTTGAACACGCCGTTGGAGCAGGTGCGGACGGGGAAGACGCGCAGCAGCAGGTCGACCGTCTCGCGGATCGCCCAGGCGTGCCCGTACGGGCCGAAGTAGCGCACGCCCTTCTTGTGCGCCCCGCGCATCACCTGCACCCTCGGGTACTCCTCGTCGAGGGTGACGGCGAGTTCCGGATAGCTCTTGTCGTCGCGGTACTTGACGTTGAACCGGGGGTCGTACTCCTTGATCCAGGAGTACTCCAGCTGGAGCGCCTCGACCTCGGTGGCGACCACGGTCCACTCCACCGAGGCGGCGGTGGTGACCATGGTCGCGGTGCGCGGGTGCAGTCCGGCGAGGTCCTGGAAGTAGGACGACAGCCGCGGCCGCAGGCTCTTGGCCTTGCCGACGTAGATGACCCGGCCGTGGGCGTCACGGAACTTGTAGACGCCCGGGGAGGTCGGGATCGCGCCCGGCGCCGGGCGGTAGGTGCTCGGGTCAGCCATGGGTCCACCGTACCGAGTGCGGTCGGGGCCGTGGGGAGGAGATCGATCGGGAGGCGCTCAACTGCTTCAGCTCGGGGTCACCTTGAGGTTCCCGCCCTCGACCGTGACGGTGTAGGCGGGCAGCGGACTGGGGGCCGGGCCGTCCTGCACCGCGCCGTCGGCGATGGCGAAGCGGCTGCCGTGGCAGGGGCACTGGATCTGCTGGTTCTTGACCTGGTCGACGATGCAGCCGGCGTGGGTGCACTTGGCGCTGAACGCCTTGTACTGGCCGGCGGTCGGCTGGGTCACCACGATCTTCTGCTCGCGGAACACCGTGCCGCCGCCCTCCGGCACGGCCGAGGCCGGGCCGAGGTCCACCGGGCCCTTGGGGGCGGCGCTGTTGGAGTCGCTGGAGCCGGCCGAGGAGGCGCAGCCGGTGACCGCCACGGTGCCGCCGCCAGCACGGCCGCGGCGCCGCAGAGCAGGGTGCGGCGGGAGGTGGCGGGGCTCTCGGGGGCCTCGGACATCGGTGCGCTCCTACGGTTGTTGCTGCTGCGAGGGACCACGGAAGTCTATGCCGCACGCGCCCCGCCGCTCCCGGGACGTCCTGGGAGCGGCGGGGCGGTCGGGGTCACTTCTTCGCCGCGACGGCCCGCTTGCTCGGGGCCTTCTTGGCGGCCGCCTTCTTGGCCTGTGCCTTCCTGGCGGGCGCCGGGACCGGGGCGTCCGCGAAGTCGCCCGGCAGGATGTCCCGGAGGAACTTGCCGGTGTGGCTCTCCGGGACGGCCGCGATCTGCTCGGGGGTGCCCTCGGCGACCACCATGCCACCGCCGGAGCCGCCCTCGGGGCCCATGTCGACGACCCAGTCGGCGGTCTTGATCACGTCGAGGTTGTGCTCGATCACGATCACCGTGTTGCCCTTGTCGACCAGCCCGCTGAGCACCGTGATCAGCTTGCTGATGTCCTCGAAGTGCAGGCCGGTGGTGGGCTCGTCCAGCACGTAGACCGTCCGCCCGGTGGAGCGCTTCTGCAGCTCGGAGGCGAGCTTGACGCGCTGCGCCTCGCCGCCGGAGAGCGTCGGCGCGGACTGGCCGAGCCGGACGTAGCCGAGGCCGACGTCGTTGAGCGTCCGCAGGTGGCGGGCGATCGCCGGGACGGCCTCGAAGAAGGACAGCGCCTCCTCGATCGGCATGTCCAGCACCTCGGCGATGGACTTGCCCTTGTAGTGCACCTCCAGCGTCTCCCGGTTGTACCGGGCGCCGTGGCAGACCTCGCACGGCACGTAGACGTCCGGCAGGAAGTTCATCTCGATCTTGATGGTGCCGTCACCGGTGCAGTTCTCGCAGCGGCCGCCCTTGACGTTGAACGAGAACCGGCCGGGCAGGTAGCCCCGGACCTTGGCCTCCTGGGTCTCCGCGAAGAGCCGTCGGACGTGGTCGAACACCCCGGTGTAGGTGGCCGGGTTGGACCGCGGGGTGCGGCCGATCGGCGACTGGTCGACGTGCACCACCTTGTCCACCAGGTCGGTGCCGGTGATCCGGGTGTGCCGGCCGGGCACGCTGCGGGCGCCGTTCAGCTCCCGGGCGAGGTGGGTGTAGAGGATGTCGTTGACCAGCGTCGACTTGCCGGAGCCGGAGACCCCGGTGATCGCGGTGAGCGTCCCGAGCGGGAAGCCGACCGTGACGTCCTTGAGGTTGTGCTCGCGGGCGCCGTGGACGGTCAGCTGGCGCTTCTTGTCCCGGTCGCGGCGGCCCGCCGGGATCGGGATGGACCGCTTGCCGGAGAGGTACTGGCCGGTCAGCGACTCCTTGTTGGTCAGCAGCTGCTTCAGCGAACCGGAGTGCACCACCTTGCCGCCGTGCTCGCCGGCGCCCGGGCCGATGTCCACCACCCAGTCCGCGGTCTTGATGGTGTCCTCGTCGTGCTCGACCACGATCAGGGTGTTGCCGATGTCGCGCAGCCGCACCAGCGTCTCGATCAGCCGGTGGTTGTCCCGCTGGTGCAGGCCGATGGACGGCTCGTCCAGCACGTACAGCACGCCGACCAGGCCGGAGCCGATCTGGGTGGCCAGCCGGATGCGCTGGGCCTCGCCGCCGGACAGGGTGCCGGCCGCGCGGTCCAGCGACAGGTAGTCCAGGCCGACGTCGACCAGGAAGCGCAGCCGCTCGTTGACCTCCTTGAGGACCCGCTCGGCGATCTGCTTGTCCCGGTCGTTGAGCTTCATCGCGCCCAGGAACTCGGCGCAGTCGCTGATCGACATCGACGAGACGTCGGCGATCGACTTCTCCTCGACGGTGACCGCGAGCACCACCGGCTTGAGCCGGGTGCCCTGGCAGGTCGGGCAGGGCACCTCGCGCATGTAGCCCTCGAAGCGCTCGCGGCTGCTGTCGCTCTCCGCCTCGGTGTGCCGGCGCTGGATGAACGGGACGGCGCCCTCGAAGCCGGTGCTGTACGAGCGCTCGCGGCCGAAGCGGTTGCGGTAGCGGACCTGCACCTGGTGCTTGTGCCCGTACAGCAGCGCCTTCTTGGCGCGGGCGGGCAGCCCGGCCCAGGGGAGGTCGGTGCGGAAGCCCAGCTCCTCGGCCAGCGCGTCGATCAGGCGCTGGAAGTACTCCTTGGCGTGCCCGGCCGACCAGGGGTGGATCGCGCCCTCGTCGAGCGAGCGCTCGACGTCCGGCACGACCAGCTCCGGGTCGACCTCCATCCGGTTGCCCAGGCCCGAGCAGTCCGGGCAGGCGCCGAACGGCGAGTTGAAGGAGAACGAGCGCGGCTCCAGCTCCTCGAACGACACGTCGTCGTACGGGCAGTAGAGGTGCTCGGAGTACATCCGCTCGCGCTCCGGGTCGTCCTCGGGGAGGTCGACGAAGTCGAGCACGACCATGCCGCCGGAGAGCCGCAGGGCCGTCTCCACCGAGTCGGTGAGCCGGCGCTTGGCGCTCTCCTTGACGGTCAGGCGGTCGATGACCACCTCGACGGTGTGCTTCTCCTGCTTCTTGAGCTTCGGCGGCTCGGCGAGCTGGATCGTCTCGCCGTCGACCCGGGCGCGCGAGTAGCCCTTGGACTGGAGGTCGGCGAACAGGTCGACGAACTCGCCCTTGCGCTCGCGCACCACCGGGCTGAGCACCTGGAACCGGGTGCCCTCGGCCAGCTCCAGCACCTTGTCGACGATCGCCTGCGGCGACTGCTTGGCGATCGGGCGGCCGCAGTGCGGGCAGTGCGGCTTGCCGATCCGGGCGAACAGCAGGCGCAGGTAGTCGTAGACCTCGGTGATCGTGCCGACGGTCGAACGGGGGTTGCGGTTGGTGGACTTCTGGTCGATCGAGACGGCCGGGGAGAGGCCTTCGATGAAGTCCACGTCGGGCTTGTCCATCTGCCCGAGGAACTGGCGGGCGTAGGAGGACAACGACTCGACGTAGCGGCGCTGGCCCTCGGCGAAGATCGTGTCGAAGGCGAGCGAGGACTTGCCGGAGCCGGAGAGGCCCGTGAAGACGATGAGGGAGTCGCGGGGCAGGTCGAGCGAGACGTTCTTGAGGTTGTGCTCGCGAGCACCGCGGACGATGAGGCGGTCGGCCACTGCTTCTGGCGCCTTTCTCCGGACGAGAGGGCTTGCGGTGTGTGGGGTGTTCTTCTTCCAGGATGCGGCAGCCAGCCTATAGCTCAGACGTTCGAATCTCGACTTTGTCCAGCGGAGTCCACCCGAACGAGTGAGAGCGCCCGCCGGACCGTCCGTACCCGGACCGAAAAAGGCCCTGCTCAGGGCTCGGATTCGGCGGTAGCGTCGACGGGTCAACGAGCGAGGCCCGCTCCGGGCAACGCGCCGCCCCGTACAGAAGGCAGATTCGATGACCGACCCGCAGTCCGCAGCCGCCCACGCCGCCGAGCGGCTCGCCCTGGTGGCGGACAGCACCCGGGAGCTGTTGCAGACCGTCGCCGAGCTCAAGCCGGAGGCCGTCACCGAGCCCTCCGCGCTCCCCGGCTGGACCCGCGGCCACGTCCTGACCCACATCGCCCGCAACGCCGACTCCCTGGTCAACCTGCTGACCGGCGCCCGCACCGGCACCGACATCCCGCAGTACGCCAGCGAGAACGCCCGCGAGGAGGACATCCAGGAGGGCGCCGGCCGCCCGCTGGACGAGCAGCTCGCCGACCTGCGCGAGTCCGACGAGCGCTTCCTCGCCGCGGCCGCGCTGATGACCGACGAGGACTGGGCCGCCGAGGTGCGGCACCGCTCGGGCGCGGTCTTCCCGGCCTGGGAGCTCGTCTGGAAGCGCCTCGGCGAGCTCGAGTACCACGCGGTCGACCTGGACGGCGGCTACACCCCCGCCCGCTGGCCGGAGGCCTTCGCGGTCGTCGAGTTCCGCAAGCTCGTCGCCAAGCTGGCCGGCGCCGACCTGCCCGCCGTCGAGCTGGTCACCGAGGACACCGGGGACCGCGGCCTGATCGGCACCGGCGAGCCCGCCCTGACCGTCCAGGGCCCCGTCCGCGCCCTCCTCGCCTGGCTCTCCGGCCGCTCCGACGGCGCCGACCTGAAGCGCACCCCCGACACCGCGCTCCCCCAGCTTCCCCCGCTGGGCTGACGGCGCGAGGATGATCCTGAACCCTGTAGCAACCGGACCCGGACGAGGAGCGGACGGATGACGTACCACGGAGCGGTCAAGGTCGGCGGGCCGCCGGACGTGCGGGAGCTGGCCCACCTGATCATCACCAAGGTGGCCGTCGGCCCGTACGACAACAACGCCTACCTGCTGCGCTGCCGGGCCACCGACGAGCAGCTGCTGATCGACGCGGCCGCCGACGCCCCGGCGCTGCTGGAGACGGTCGGGGACGAGCTCGCGACCGTGGTCACCACCCACCGGCACCACGACCACTGGGGGGCGCTGGCCGAGGTGGTCGCCACCACCGGCGCCCGCACCGCCGCCGGGGAGCACGACGCCGAGGGCATCGACGTGCCCACCGAGCTGCGGCTCGCGGACGGCGACACGCTGCGGGTCGGGGAGGTCGGGCTCACCGTCCGGCACCTGGTCGGGCACACCCCGGGCGCGATCGTGCTGGTCTACGACGACCCCCAGGGCCACCCGCACGTGTTCACCGGCGACTGCCTCTTCCCGGGCGGCGTCGGCAACACCTGGGGCGACCCGGAGGCCTTCAAGACCCTCTACCGGGACGTCAACGAGAAGATCTTCGACGTCCTGCCCGACGAGGCCTGGGTCTACCCCGGCCACGGCAACGACACCACCCTCGGCGCGGAGCGCCCGCACCTCGACGAGTGGCGCGAGCGGGGCTGGTGACCTCCGCTCCCGGACGCGCGGGGGCCCCGCGACGCGGTCTGCGTCGCGGGGCCCCCGCGCGGTCGTCGGACGGCTCAGGCGTCCAGCTTCTCGGGCTCCCGCCGCTCGGCCTGCTCGGTCTGCTCGGCCTGCTCGGCGCGCTCGGCCTTCTTCGAGGCCATCAGGCTGGTCACCGTCGTCACGGCCAGCACCACCACGATGAAGCCCAGCGAGAACGGGATGCCGATCTCCGGGACGTGCGCGCCGGCCTCGTGGGCGGCGTGCAGCACCAGCTTCACGCCGATGAAGCCGAGGATCACCGAGAGGCCGTAGCTCAGGTGGACCAGCTTCTTCAGCAGCCCGCCGATCAGGAAGTACAGCTGGCGCAGGCCCATCAGGGCGAAGGCGTTGGCGGTGAAGACGATGTACGGGTCCTGGGTCAGGCCGAAGATGGCCGGGATCGAGTCCAGGGCGAACAGCACGTCCGTGGTGCCGATCGCCAGCATGACGATCAGCATCGGGGTGATCAGCCGGCGGCCGTTCTCCACCACGAACAGCTTGGTGCCGCGGTAGTCGTCGGTGGACGGGAAGCGCCGGGTGATCGACTTGAGCAGCCGGTTCTCCTCGAACTCCTCCTCTTCCTCGTCGGCCCTGGCTTCCTTGATCAGCTTCCAGGCGGTCCAGATCAGGAAGGCGCCGAAGAGGAAGAACACCCAGGAGAACTGGGTGACCAGCGCGGCACCGCCGGCGATGAACCCCGCCCGCAGCACCAGCGCGATGATCACACCGAACATCAGCACGCGCTGCTGGTAGATCTTCGGCACCGCGAACTTGCCCATGATCAGGATGAACACGAAGAGGTTGTCGACGCTGAGCGACTTCTCGGTGATGTAGCCGGCGAAGAACTCACCCGCCGGCCGCCCGCCGGAGTGCCACCAGAGGAAACCGCCGAAGAGCAGGGCCAGCACGACCCAGACGACCGTCCAGATCCCGGCCTCCTTGATCGAGACCTCGTGCGGCTTGCGCCCTCCGATGAAGAAGTCCGCCGCGATCAGTGCGATCAGCACACCGATCGTGGTGGCCCACATGGTTACGGAAACGTCCATTACTGCTCCTCCGGCAGCTAGGCGAGACAGATCGTCACTGCCGGAGGTCTCTTCCGCCCACAGGCTCACCCGGGACCAGCGCCCCGGGGTGCCACGACGGGCACCCGTGATGACGGGGTCGGCTGTCGAGGAATACTCCCCTCCGCTGCCATCGAGAGTAACAGGGGAGGCAAGGAAAGGTAAAGAAGGTAAAAAACCGTCAGAGGAACGGCTCGATCGCCGGCAGCAGGTCCTGGAAGGTCCGCCCCTTCGCCGGGGCGCCGATCGCCTGCATCTCCCAGCCGCCGTTGCCGTCCCGGACCACCTTCGCCATGATCTGCCCGGTGTGCGGCCCGCCGCCCGCCAGCTCGTAGCGGGCCAGCTCCAGCCCGGTGGTCTCGTCCACCAGCCGGCAGTGCGCCTGGCGCACCTCGGCGAAGGTCTGCCCGGTGTACGAGCTGACCGTGAACACCACCTGGGTGATGTGCGGCGGCACGTGCAGCAGGTCGACCAGGATCGCCTCGTCGTCCTCGTCGCCCGAGCCACCCTCCAGGTTGTCCCCGGTGTGCCACACCGAACCGTCGGTGGACTCCAGGTGCTGGAAGAACACCACGTCGGACGGGGTCCGCTCGGCGTACAGCAGCGCCGAGGCGTCCAGGTCGATCTTCCTGGTCCGGCTGCCGAACAGGCCCCGCTTCGGGGCGGCCTGCCAGCCCAGCCCCATCCGCACCACGGTCAGGGTGGCGCCCGCCCCCTTCTGGAGGCTGACCCGCTGCCCCTTGGCCAGGTTCACCGACACGACGTTGTCCTCTCTGCCGGCCACGCGGTCGCTGCCGCACGGCTCCCCGGTGGAACACCCCGTCGCCGTCCCCCGGCTGAGGCCCCCTCTGCTGACGGCCCGCGACCCCGTCCCGAGGGCGCGATGCCGCAGGCCAGCCTAGGGCCTGCGGCACCCGCGACTCCTCCGGGTTACCCGGTTTGTGGCAAGGCTGAGACACCGCCGAGCTTGACCGGTGCCGAACCGGCCAAGCCCGGCGCCCCGCGATCAGGCCACACCGGCCTCGCGCATCTGCCGCAGCTCCTTCTTCAACTCCTTGACCTCGTCGCGCAGCCGGGCCGCCACCTCGAACTGCAGGTCGGCGGCGGCCGTGTGCATCCGGTCCGTCATCTCCTGGATCAGCTCGGCCAGCTCGGCGGCCGGCAGCGACTTGGCCGGCTTGCGCTCCGCGCCCAGCATCGGCACCGGGGCCTTGCCGCCCTTCTGGCCCGCCCCGCGGTAGCCGGTGGAGAGCAGCTCGTCGGTGTCCACGTCCTCCCGGGCCAGGGTGTCCAGGATGTCGCCGATCTTCTTCCGCAGCGGCTGCGGGTCGATCCCGTGCTCCTTGTTGTAGGCCTGCTGCACGGCCCGGCGGCGGTTGGTCTCGTCGATCGCCTTCTCCATCGACGGGGTGATCCGGTCCGCGTACATGTGCACCTGGCCGGAGACGTTACGGGCGGCGCGGCCGATCGTCTGGATCAGCGACGTGCCGGAGCGCAGGAAGCCCTCCTTGTCCGCGTCCAGGATCGCCACCAGCGACACCTCGGGCAGGTCCAGGCCCTCGCGCAGCAGGTTGATGCCGACCAGCACGTCGTACCGGCCGGCCCGCAGCTCGCGCAGCAGCTCCACCCGGCGCAGGGTGTCCACGTCGCTGTGCAGGTACCGGACCCGGATGTCCAGGCCCAGCATGTAGTCGGTGAGGTCCTCGGCCATCTTCTTGGTCAGCGTGGTCACCAGGACGCGCTCGTCCCGCTCGACCCGCTGACGGACCTCGTGCACCAGGTCGTCGATCTGGCCCTCGGTCGGCTTGACGATCACCTCGGGGTCGATCAGACCGGTCGGGCGGATGATCTGCTCGACCTGCCCGTCACCGCGCGACAGCTCGTACGGGCCCGGCGTCGCCGACAGGTACACCGTCTGGCCGGTCCGCCCCAGGAACTCCTCCCACTTCAGCGGGCGGTTGTCCATCGCGGACGGCAGCCGGAAGCCGTGCTCCACCAGCGTGCGCTTGCGCGAGGCGTCGCCCTCGTACATCGCGCCGATCTGCGGCACGGTGACGTGCGACTCGTCGATGACCAGGAGGAAGTCCTCCGGGAAGTAGTCCAGCAGGGTGTTCGGCGCCGAGCCGGGCTCGCGGCCGTCGAAGTGCATCGAGTAGTTCTCGACGCCCGAGCAGGTGCCGATCTGGCGCAGCATCTCGATGTCGTAGGTGGTGCGCATCCGCAGCCGCTGGGCCTCCAGCAGCTTGCCCTGCTTCTCCAGCTTGCCGAGCGTCTGCTCCAGCTCCTGCTCGATGCCGGTGATCGCCCGCTCCATGCGCTCGGGGCCGGCCACGTAGTGCGAGGCGGGGAAGACGTAGATCTGCTCGTCCTGGCTGATGATCTCGCCGGTGAGCGGGTGCAGGGTGTAGAGCGACTCGATCTCGTCGCCGAACATCTCGATCCGGACGGCGAGCTCCTCGTAGACCGGGAAGATCTCGATGGTGTCGCCGCGGACCCGGAAGGTGCCGCGGGTGAAGGCCACGTCGTTGCGGGCGTACTGGATGTCCACGAAGCGGCGCAGCAGGACGTCGCGGTCGATCTCCTGGCCGACCTTGAGCGGAACCATCCGGTCCACGTACTCCTGCGGGGTGCCGAGGCCGTAGATGCAGGAGACGGAGGCGACCACGATCACGTCGCGGCGGGTGAGCAGCGAGTTGGTCGCCGAGTGCCGCAGCCGCTCGACCTCCTCGTTGATCGAGGAGTCCTTCTCGATGTAGGTGTCCGTCTGCGGGACGTACGCCTCGGGCTGGTAGTAGTCGTAGTACGAGACGAAGTACTCGACGGCGTTGTTGGGCAGCAGCTCGCGGAACTCGTTCGCCAGCTGGGCCGCCAGGGTCTTGTTCGGCGCCATCACCAGGGTGGGGCGCTGAAGCTTCTCGATCATCCAGGCCGTGGTGGCCGACTTGCCGGTGCCGGTGGCACCGAGCAGCACGACGTCCTTCTCCCCTCCCCTGATCCGCCGTTCCAGCTCGGCGATCGCCGCCGGCTGGTCACCGTTCGGCTGGAAAGGGCTGACGACCTCGAAGGGCGCCACGGACCGCTCAATACTCGTGATGGGACGCACGCCTCCACCGTACGACCCCCCACCGACAACCGACGCCGTTCCGGTCAGGCCGCGTGGGCCTCGAACCTTCTGGCAGGCTCGCGGGCCGGGTCGATGCGGACCGCGGCGTCGAAAGCCGCGGCGAGCAGTTCGATCAGCGGCCGGGTCGGGTCCACCCCGCTCGCGGTGAGGATGCGGCGCAGGGCGTGGAGGTCGGCCTCGGCGGACGCGGGGTGGTAGTCGAGCTCGTCCCAGCGGTGGTGGGTGAGGGCGAGATCGACCACGGCGAGGGCGAAGGCCCGGCCGCGTTCCGGGTCCGGGCCCCAGTCGAGCGCGTCGAGGTCGAGGCCGACCGTGCCGCGGCCCATCAGGTTCTGGTCCTGGCGGGCCAGCTCGGCGGCGAAGGCGTGCTGCCAGTCGTCCCGGGCCGGGGCGGTGACCGCGAGCATCAGGACCTCGACCAGCACCTCGGTGGCGCCGTTGCCGAGGTCGAGCTCGTGGCCCCCGCCCCGGAAGGGGTTCATCCCTGCTTCAGCTTCTCGCTGTCGCGGGCGAGGGCGACCAGGCGGGAGATGGCGCGCAGGTACTTCTTGCGGTAGCCGCCGCGCAGCATGTCCTCCGGGAAGACCTGGTCGAAGGGCAGGCCGGAGGCGGTGATGGGCAGTTCGCGGTCGTACATCCGGTCGGCGAGGACGACCAGGCGCAGGGCGGTGGACTGGTCGTCGACCTGCCGCACGCCGCGCAGGCAGACCGCCGTGACGTCGTCCAGCAGCGCGCCGTAGCGGCTGGGGTGGACGGCGGGGAGGTGGGCGAGCAGGGCGTCGAAGTCGTCCAGCGAGGCGCCGGGGGTGCGGGTGGCGACGGCCTCGACGGCGTCGTCGGCGTACGGCGGCGGGGCGTCGGGCAGGCCGCGGTGGCGGTAGTCCTGGCCGTCGATCCGCATCGGGCGGAAGTGCGCGGACAGGCCCTGGATCTCGCGCAGGAAGTCGGCGGCGGCGAAGCGGCCCTCGCCGAGCTTCTCCGGCAGGGTGTTCGAGGTGGCGCACAGCTTGACGCCGTTCTCGACCAGCCGGCCGAGCAGGGTGGAGACCAGCACGGTGTCGCCCGGGTCGTCCAGTTCGAACTCGTCGATGCACAGCAGGGTGTGCCCGGAGAGGGTCTGGACGGCCTGCTGGAAGCCGAGCGCGCCGACCAGGTTGGTCAGCTCGACGAAGGTGCCGAAGGCCTTGGGGCCGGGGGCGGCGTGCCAGAGCGAGGCGAGCAGGTGGGTCTTGCCGACGCCGTAGCCGCCGTCGAGGTAGACCCCGGCCGGGCCGGTGGGCGCGGGGGCGGAGCGGCGGAACCAGCTGCGCTTGGGCGCGGAACCGTTTCCTCCTCCGAGGGTCGCCGCGAACTCCTCCAGGACCTGGACGGCCTCGTACTGGCTGGGCTGGGTCTGGTCCGGGATGTACGTCCCGAAGCTCACGTCGGCGAACCGGGGCGGCGGGACCATCTCGGCGACCAGGCGCTCGGCGGGCACGACGGGGCGGCGGTCGGTGAGCGCGATCGGGGCGCCGGCCGCGCTCGCGGCGGCTATCGACTCGGTCGCGGTGGCGGGGCGGGAGGCTGCGGGCACGGTAGTAGAGGGTACGCCTGGTCCCGGCCGCCCCTGAAACCCCTCCGGAGGGCCCGCGGTGGAACACTGAGGGCATGCACCAGTTGATCAGCCCGCTGGGCGCTCCGGTCGCGGATCCGTCCGACCTGGAATCGCTCGCCGCCGTCTACGCGTACCCCGACCAGGTGAATCGGGGGCGCCCGTGGCTGCGCGCCAACATGGTGGCCGGGCTGGACGGCGCGGCGAAGCTCGACGGGCTGTCCGAGGGGCTGTCCGGCGACGCCGACAAGCGGATCTTCGGCGTGCTGCGGGCCCTGTCGGACGTGGTGCTGGTGGGCGCCGAGACGGTCCGGGCGGAGGGTTACCGGCCGGCCCGGGCGCGCCGGGAGTTCGCGGCCGCGCGGGCGGCGGCGGGGCAGTCGACGGCCCCGGCGATCGCGGTCGTGAGCCGTTCGCTGAACCTCGACCTGGGCGCGCCGCTGTTCACGGAACCGCTGGTCAGGACGGTGGTGATCACCGTCGAGGACGCCCCCGAGGAGCGCCGCCGGGAGGTCGCCGCGGTGGCCGACCTGGTGCTCGCCGGGCGCGGCTCGGTGGACCTGCGGACGGGCGTGGCGGCCCTGGTGGAACGGGGCTGGACGCGGCTGCTGACCGAGGGCGGACCGCGGCTGCTGGGGCAGCTGGCGGCGGCGGGCCTGCTGGACGAGCTGTGCCTGTCGCTGGCCCCGCTGCTCACCGGCGGCGACGCGCCGCGCATCGTCCACGATGCGGAAATGCCTGACGTGCAGCGGATGCGGCTGGTCTCATTGATCGAGCAGAAAGGATTCCTCTTCACTCGCTACCTGCGTCACCTGGGTTCGGATGACCCCGTGACCCCCCGATCGTGATCCCGTTATGCGATGCCGGGGCCCGGGGGCCGGCCACTGGAAGGGACTCACGTGTTCAAGACGGTACTGATGATCGAAAAGGCGCTCTCGGACGCGGACGTGGAGCTCGTCACCACGCTCCACAGCGACGAGAAGGTGTCCTTCGTCGTCCTGATGCAGCCGCGCGGCAAGCAGGACGAACTGCTGCGGGCGCTCGACGACGTCGCCCTCGGCCACCTCGACAAGGTGGTGCACGAGCACGACGAGTCCGAGGGCGGCCCGACCGTGGCCGGCGAATCGCTCGAGCACAGCCTGCGCCACCTGCGCCGGGCCGGCGCCGAGGCGATCGGCGAGCTGGTCGAGGAGAAGCCGCTGGACCGGCTGCGCGCGGCGGTCGAGGAGCACCGGGCGGACGAGGTGGTGGTGCTCACCTCACCGCACTTCGTGGAGGAGTTCTTCCACCGCGACTGGGCCTCCCAGGCCCGCCACAAGGTGGGGGTGCCGGTGCTGCGGCTGTTCGCCAGCGACTCGTAGCTCCGCGTAGCACCGCGCGCCGGTGGTGCAGAATCGTCCTTGCGGTCCCTCCGCGAGGACGATTCGCGCGTCTCGTACGCGTCGCACCTCTCGCGCGTCCCGCGCCTCGCCGGACCCATCTGCCCACACAGCCATCGCCCGTACGGAGCCACGCCTTGAACGACGCCGCGCACGACCTGCACGCCCCGCACTTCATCGGCATCGGCGGCGCCGGGATGTCCGGCCTGGCGAAGATCCTCGCAGTGCGCGGTGCCAGCGTCTCCGGCAGCGACTCCAAGGAGTCCGAGACCGTCCTCGCGCTGCGCGCCCTCGGCGCCGCGGTGCACGTCGGCCACGCCGCCGAGCACGTGCCGGACGGCGCCAGCAGCATCGTGGTCTCCAGCGCGATCCGCGCCGACAACCCGGAGCTGGTCGCCGCCCACGAGCGCGGCATCCCGGTAGTGCACCGCTCCGACGCGCTGGCCGCGCTGATGGGCGGCCGCCGGGCGCTGGCGGTGGCCGGCACCCACGGCAAGACCACCACCACCAGCATGCTCGCCGTCGCCCTCGGCGAGCTGGGTCTGGAGCCGTCCTACGCGATCGGCGGCGACCTCGACGCGCCCGGCTCCAACGCCCAGCACGGCACCGGCGAGATCTTCGTCGCCGAGGCCGACGAGAGCGACCGCAGCTTCCACAAGTACGCGCCCGAGGTGGCGATCGTGCTCAACGTGGAGCTGGACCACCACGCCAACTACGCCTCGATCGACGAGATCTACGAGTCCTTCGAGACCTTCGTCGGCCGGATCACCCCCGGCGGCACCCTGGTGGTCTCCGCCGACCACGACGGCGCCCGCGAGCTGACCGCCCGGGTGGCCGGGCGCGAGGGGCTCAACGTGGTCACCGTCGGCGCCGCCGAGGACGCCGACCTGCGCGTCCTGTCCGTCGTCGCCCGCGGTATGACCAGCGAGGTCACCGTGGAACTGGACGGCGCCGAGCTGGCCTTCACCGTCTCGGTGCCCGGCCGGCACTACGCCCACAACGCGGTCGCCGCGCTGGCCGCCGGCGTCGCGCTGGGCGTCCCGGCCGCCGACCTGGCCAAGGCGCTCGGCGCCTACACCGGCGTGCGCCGCCGCCTCCAGCTCAAGGGCGAGGCGGCCGGCGTCCAGGTGATCGACTCCTACGCCCACCACCCGACCGAGATGACCGCCGATCTGGAGGCCATCCGCGAGGGCCTGGAGGGCGCGGGCCGGGTGCTGGTGGTCTTCCAGCCGCACCTGTTCAGCCGCACCCAGCAGCTCGCCGAGGAGATGGGCCAGGCCCTGGCGCTGGCCGACGCCTCGGTGGTGCTGGACATCTACCCGGCCCGCGAGGACCCGATCCCGGGCGTCACCAGCGAGCTGATCATCGACGCCGCCCGCCGGGCCGGCGCCGACGTCACCCCCGAGCACGACTTCGCCGCCGCCCCCGCCCTGCTGGCCGGCCTGGCCCGCCCGGGCGACCTGCTGCTCACCATGGGCGCCGGCGACGTCACCAACCTCGGGCCCGAAATTCTGAAGCACCTCGCGAACGTTGCCTCCAACGTCTGACAACGTCCGACAAGGTCCGACGTACGCCGAGCGGGAGTCGTGATGAGCTACGAGATCCAGAAGACCGAGGCCGAGTGGCGCGCCCAGCTCAGCCCCGAGGAGTACCACGTGCTCCGCGAGGCGGGCACCGAGCGCCCGTTCGTCGGCGAGTACACCGACACCAAGACGGTCGGCGTGTACGGCTGCCGGGCCTGCGGGGCGGAGCTGTTCAGCTCCGAGACCAAGTTCGACAGCCACTGCGGCTGGCCCTCGTACTACGCGCCGCTGGCCGAGGACCGGGTCCAGTACATCGAGGACACCACCCTCGGCATGCGCCGGGTCGAGGTGCGCTGCGCCAAGTGCGGCGGGCACCTGGGGCACGTCTTCGAGGGTGAGGGCTACGGCACGCCGACCGACCAGCGGTACTGCATCAACAGCATCTCGCTGACGCTGCGGCCGGCCGAGTAGCAGCCGGCACCGAAGGCCCGGACGATCGCCGTCCGGGCCTTCGGGCTATCCGGCCAGCGGCGCGAAGCGGACCGGCAGGTGCACCAGGGCTCGGTGGAAGGGCCCCGGGCGCCAGAGCAACTCCTCGGCCGGAGTGGCGAGTTCGAGGTCGCTGAGCCGGCTGGTCAGCTGCTCGATGGCGGTGATCGCGATCAGCAGGGCCGGGTCCCGGGCCGGGCAGGCGTGCGGGCCGGCCGCCCAGGCCAGGTGGGCGCTCTCGCCGCTGCGCAGCCCGTCGCCGTCGGTCGGCGGCGCGGCCTGGGAGTTGGCGGCCGCGTACGAGACCAGCACCAGCGAGCCGGCCGCGATCTCCCGGCCGTGGAAGGTGATGTCGTACCGCGGATAGTGGGCGGAGAGGTTGGCCAACGGCGGCTCGTGCCACAGCACCTCGTCGATCGCCTGGTGGGCGGTCATCGCGCCGCCGAACAGCGAGCCGGCGTAACGGGCGTCGGTGAGCAGGCGCAGCAGGGCGTTGCCGATCAGGTTGGTGGTCGGCTCGTGTCCGGCGATCATGGTCAGGGTGATCTGCCGGATCACCTCGTCGTCGTCCAGCCCGACCGGGTGGGTGACGAACCAGGAGGCGAGGTCGTGCCGGGGGCGCTCGCGGCGCTCGGCGACCATCGCGGTGACCACCGCGACGAGCTTGCCGTACGCGGCGCCGGCCTTCGCGGTGGACTCGATCAGCCCGGTGATCGCGGCGACCACCTGGGCGTGCTCGTCCTCGGGCACCCCGAACCAGGTGGTCAGCACGAAGGCGGGCAGCTGGCGGGCGTACTCGGCGATCAGGTCGGCGCTGCCGACCGCCGCGAAGCGGTCGATCAGCTGGTGGGCGACCTCGGCGACCTGGCGTTGCAGCCGGTGCGGTTCGAACAGGGCGAGGCCGTCGGTGATCACCGCGCGGTAGCGGGCGTGCGTCGCGCCGTCGCTGAACAGCGCGGTCGGGCGGTAGCCGAGCACCGGCAGCAGCGGGGAGTCCGGCGGGACGGTCGCCTGCCAGGCGCGGGAGTCCTTGGAGAAGGTGTCGGTGTCGCGCAGTAAGTCCAGGGCGGCCTGGTAGTCGGTGACCAGCAGGGCCGCGACCCCGGGGGCGATCTCCACCGGGGCGACCGCGCCGTGGCGGCGCAGCCGCTCGTACACCAGCTGGGGGTCGGCGGCGAAGACCGGGCCGTAGATCGGGGTCGGTCGGGTTTCGGTGGTCACTGTCCCTCGTGGGTGTCGGGGCCTGCGGGCAGGGTGTCGAGGACGTGCTCGGCCAGGGCGATCAGCGCGTCGATGCTGCTGCCGCGCTCGCGCGCGTCGCACAGCAGCAGCGGGGTCGCCGCGTGCAGGTCCAGGTGGGCGCGCAGCACCTCGGGCGGGTGGTCCGGGGAGTCCGGGAAGCGGTTGACGGCGACGGCGTACGGCAGGCCCTGCTCCTCGACCATGTCCATGATCTCGAAGGAGTCGGCCAGCCGGCGGGTGTCGGCCAGCACCAGGGCGCCCAGGGCGCCGCGGGCGATGTCCTGCCACAGCGGGAAGAAGCGCCGCTGGCCGGGGGTGCCGAACATGTAGAGCACCGTGTTGCCGGGCAGCGTGAGCCGGCCGAAGTCCACCGCGACGGTGGTGGTGGACTTCTCGGGCAGGCCCGCCAGGTCGTCCACCGGTCGTCCGGTCTCGGTCATCGCCTCCTCGGTGTGCAGGGTGGCGATCTCGGAGAGGGTGCGGATGAGCGTGGTCTTGCCGACCCCGAACGGGCCGGCGACCACCAGCTTCATCAGTGTCTGGTCCCGGTCGGGCAGGTAGCCCACCCGGCGCGACCGCCCGGCGGGAGAGCCGGGGCCGGGGTCACCGGAGCGCACGGAGTCCAACGAGGAGCCTCTCGACGATGGAGCGGTCGGTCTGCTGGGCCCGCGGGATCGGCGCGCGGGCGTGCAGGCAGCCGGCCTCGACCAGGTCGGCTGCCAGGAAGACGGTGGCGCTGACCGGCAGGCTCAGGTGCGCGGCGGCCTCCACCACCGTCAGCGCGCCGGGGCGCAGCAGTTCCCAGAGCCGGCGGTGTTCGGGTTCGAGGTCGGCCGGCGGTTCGGCCCGGTCGGCCCGGTCCGCGAACAGCACGGTCAGCCGCTCGAAGCCCTCGGTGCCGGGGCGGCTGCGGCCGCCGGTGGCCAGGTAGGCAGGCACCATCCGCCTGCGGGGGACGGCGCTCATGCTTCCACCTCGCTTCGCTCACTCATCCGCGCACGCTCGTTCATGACCCGGCGGCGGTGCCCTGCGACCCGGCGGCCCGCTGCCCGGTGGCCCGCCGGCCGGCGCCCTGCGGCCCGGCGCTCTGCTGCCGGGGCGGGCTCGCGAGCGCCCGGCCCAGGGCGGCGACCTGGAGCTGCATCTGGTAGGCCACGTTGCCGAGCTGGGCGTCCGGGGCGGTGAACACGGCGAGCGAGGTGTTCTCTCCGGCGGGGACGACGATGGCGTAGCCGAGGTCGGACTCCACCACGGTCTGGGCCAGCCGCGGCCGCTCGGTGTCGGTGAACGCGGTGGTGAAGGCGCGGGCGGCGGCGTGCACGGTGGCCGTCATCGCGGCGACCCGCTCGGCGGAGGCCCGGCCGAGGCCGTCGGAGGCGGCCTCGACGAGGCCGTCACCGGTGGCGACCACCGCGTGCAGCACCCCCGGCAGCTCCAGCAGCGGGCTCAGCACCCAGGAGATCTCGGCGGCGGTCGGGCTGGGCGAGCTGCTCACTGCTCGGCTCCTTCTAAGGTCGGTCCGGTGGTGTGGTCACTGGCGTCGCGGCCCGCGGTGGTGCCGCCGGTGCTGCTGCTCCCGCCGGCCGCGGTGGTGTCGCCCGGCTCACGGGTCCCGGCGCTGCCGGCGGCACCGGCGGCGGCGGCCCGGCCGGAG
>NZ_MECK01000602.1 GCF_014596465.1 Streptomyces sp. CBMA123
GTTGCTCATGGGTGGAACGTTGACTATTCGGCACAGGAAGAGACCAGGGGTTAGTACTGCTTCGGCGTGGAACGCGTTCTGGGATTGACTGTGTCGGGCACGTTGTTGGGTCCTGAGGGAACGGCCGTTAGGTCGTTGTCTCATGGTTGCCGGCCTCACTCGAGGCAGCCCGTATGGGTTGTCGAGGGTGTGTGACTGGTCGTTGTTTGAGAACTG
>NZ_MECK01000603.1 GCF_014596465.1 Streptomyces sp. CBMA123
TCCCACGTCCTTCATCGGTTCCTAGTGCCAAGGCATCCACCGTGCGCCCTTAAAAACTTGGCCACAGATGCTCGCGTCCACTGTGCAGTTCTCAAACAACGACCAGTCACACACCCTCGACAACCCAGACGGGCTGCCTCGAGTGAGGCCGGCAACCATGAGACAACGACCTAACGGCCGTTCCCTCAGGACCCAACAACGTGCCCGACACA
>NZ_MECK01000604.1 GCF_014596465.1 Streptomyces sp. CBMA123
AGCCGTACCGGAAGGTGCGGCTGGATCACCTCCTTTCTAAGGAGCAATATGCCGCTTGCAGGCGAATGTTCTGCACGGTTGCTCATGGGTGGAACGTTGACTATTCGGCACAGGAAGAGACCAGGGGTTAGTACTGCTTCGGCGTGGAACGCGTTCTGGGATTGACTGTGTCGGGCACGTTGTTGGGTCCTGAGGGAACGGCCG
>NZ_MECK01000605.1 GCF_014596465.1 Streptomyces sp. CBMA123
TCTCCGCAGCCACCCCCTGCGCCGCCCCCTTCCGCAGCGCGTCCCTCTCGCCTGGTGGGGAGGGGGTGGGTGGGTGGGGGGGTGGGGGAGGTGGGGGGAGGGGTGCGGGGGTGGGTGGGCGGGTGGGTGCGGGTTGGGGGTGCTGGGGGTGGGTGGGTGCGGGTTGGGGGTGCTGGGGGTGGGTGGGTGCGGGGGGTGAGGGGTGTTGTGGGCGCGCGGGCTTTCGCTCTGCGCGCCCGTGGGGGTGGGGAGGGCGAAAGCCTGCGCGCCCGTGGGGGAGGGGAGGAGGGGGTGGCGTCAGCGTGGGGGCGGCCCCGAACGGGTGAACAGCGGCGGCGACACGCATCAGGCGGGGTTGACCGGCGTTGAGTGGAGGGACGAGTGCACGAACGACGTGTACGGGGTGGCCGAGCTAGCGAAGGGGTGAGCCGGTGGCGGGTCTGCATCGAGCCGTGCTGCTGCGGGCGGCGGCTGCCGCGCTGGCCCTGGGGGCGGCGGTCGGCGCGCACACGGAGGTGGGGCAGGCGTTGGCCAAGCGGGGGGCTGAGCGGGCGGAGCGGGAGGCGGTCGCCTGCGCGGAGGCGGCGCGGTGGGATGCGGCGGAGCGGGCTGCCCGGGGGCAGCACGAGGGGCGGCCGGAGGTGTTCGATCCGGGGTGGATGTCGGGGTGCCGGTGACGGAGCGGTGTTCGAGGAATTCGGACGGAACGTCACTCGTCCGGCTTAATTCGTGAATCCGGAGGAACCGGCGTTCATCCCTTACGGTTCGTCAGGAAGTGAATGAGTTTCCCGAGGGGGGTTCCCTGATGGCCGGCCCGGCAGTGCAGCCCGGTGATTCCGCGCCCACGCCGGCGGCGCGGCGGCCGGTGCCGGTCTGGAGCGAGTGGCCGGGCACGGCCGTACGGCTCGGCCTGGCGGTGGTCTGGGGGTGGGCCGGGCTGGCGAAGATCGCCGATCCGGCGGAGGCCGCGCAGGCGGTCCGGGCGTACGAGATCCTGCCCGAGGGCCTGGTCAAGCCGATCGGCTACGGGCTGCCCTTCCTGGAGCTGGCGCTCGCCCTGCTGCTGGTGATCGGCATCGGGGTCCGGCTGGTCGCCGGGGTCTCCGCGCTGCTGCTGCTCGCCTTCATCGCCGGGATCGCCTCGGCCTGGGCGCGCGGCATCTCGATCGACTGCGGCTGCTTCGGCGGGGGCGGGCACGTCGACGCCTCGCAGACCGAGTACCTGCAGGAGATCCTCCGCGACACCGGCTTCCTGCTGCTGGCCGGGTTCCTGCTGTGGCGGCCCCGTACCCGGCTCTCGGCCGACGGCTGGCTGGCGAGCTGACCTGTCCGGCCATTCCCATCCCCGCACCCGACGAAGGCCCCCCGACCGTGGATGTCAAGGCAATGAGCGAGAAGAACCGAGAAGGCAAGCGCACCGCCCGTGAGCGGATGCTGGAGCAGCGGGCGGCCGAGGAGGCCGGCTCGCGGCGCAGGAAGAAGCTGATCGTCGGCGGGGCCGTGCTCGCGGTGATCGCCGCCGCGGTGGTCACCGGCGTGGTGGTGCAGAACCAGCGCTCCAAGCCGGAGACCCCGACCGCCGCCCCGGCCGGGACGATCGGCGACAAGAACCTGGTGGTCCCGGTCGGCGCGAGCAACGCGCCGTCGGTGCTCACGGTGTACGAGGACCCCCGGTGTCCGGCCTGCGGGATCTTCGAGCGGGAGTTCTCGTCGACCATCGATCAGCTCGAAGACGCCGGGAAGATCTACACCAACGCCCATGTCGTCTCCTTCATCGACCGGGCGGTGCCGGGCAAGGGGTCGAAGAACGGTGCCAACGCCCTGGCCTGCGCCCAGGACGCCGGGCACTTCCGGGACTTCCACGACGTGCTGTACCGCAACCAGCCGGACGAGACCAATGACGCCTTCGGCAACAAGGCCGTCCTGTTGAACCTGGCGAAGCAGGTGAACGGGCTGGACACGCCGGAGTTCCAGGCCTGCGTCAATGACAACAAGTTCGGCGGGTGGGTGTCCGCGGTGCAGCAGGACTTCGACAAGTCCAGCTACAAGTCCACCCCGACCGTGCTGCTCAACGGCAAGCCGATCTACCCGAAGAACGGCGACGAGGAGATCACTCCGGCGAACCTGGAGAAGTGGGTCGACGCCGCGAACCAGGGCAAGCAGCTGGGGACGACCGGCCCGCACGGGCAGAGCCCGGCGCCCACCGCGGCCGCTTCGGAGGCCAACAACCCTTCGCCGACGGCCGGCTGAGACGTCCCGTCGCGGCGCCGCCCCCTCCGGTGGGAGGGGGCGGCGCCGTTCGTTGTTCGGTTTCTGTGACCCCGGGGGTGTCCGATGGGGACGTCGGACCCTGTAGCGTCGGAACCGCCATGGATATCGCCTACATTCCCAGCCCGTCGCGGGGCGTCCTCTACCTCGGACCGATCCCGCTGCGCGCCTACGCCTTCTGCATCATCCTCGGGGTCGTCGCGGCCGTCTGGCTCGGCAGCAAGCGCTGGGTCGCCCGGGGCGGTGCCAAGCACACCGTCGGTGACATCGCCGTCTGGGCCGTGCCCTTCGGCCTGGTCGGCGGCCGGCTCTACCACGTGATCACCGACCACCAGCTGTACTTCGGTGAGGGGAAGAACCCCTGGAACGCCCTCAGGATCTGGGAGGGCGGCCTCGGGATCTGGGGCGCGGTCGCGCTGGGCGCGGTCGGGGCCTGGATCGGCTGCCGCCGCCGGGGCGTGCCGCTGCCCGCGTACGCCGACGCCATCGCGCCGGGCATCGCGCTCGCGCAGGCGATGGGCCGCTGGGGCAACTACTTCAACCAGGAGCTGTACGGACGGGCGACGACCCTGCCGTGGGGCCTGGAGATCCACAAGACGCTGCCCGACGGCGAGGTGGTGAGCGGCGTCTTCCACCCGACCTTCCTGTACGAGTCGATCTGGGACATCGCCGTCGCGCTGCTGGTGATCTGGGCCGACCGGCGCTGGAAGCTGGGGCACGGCCGGGCCTTCGCGCTGTACGTGGCCGCGTACACGGTGGGCCGGTTCTGGACCGAGTGGCTGCGGATCGACGAGGCGCACGTCTACTTCGGTCTGCGGCTCAATGACTGGACGTCGATCGTGGTGTTCATCGGCGCCGTCGCGTACTTCGTGATCGTCGGGAAGAAGCGGCCCGGGCGTGAGGACCCGGCGAGCATCGACCCGGCGGCGCACGTCGAGGCGGACGGGGACGCCGAGCGGGCGGAGGGCGAGAAGCCGGCCGAGAGGCCCCGCGAGACGGTGGACGGGGAGAAGCCGTCCCGGATCGTGGACGGGGAGACGGCCAAGGAGCCGGCCGCCGCGGCGGCGGAGCAGACCGGCAAGGACGCCAAGAACCCGATCTGAGCAGGCACGTTCGCTGACTGAGGCTGCCCTTCGCGAGACCTGCGAAGGGCAGCCTCAGCATCGTTCGGACAGCCTTACTTTGCTGGAAATGCCCAGGTCAAGAGGGCTACGGTCGGGGCGACGAACGAAGACTGAGGGGAATGACCGTGACTGCGAGCACCCTGGAAGCCGAGCCCGCCCAGCACCCGCGGATACCCGCGGCCGACCACCACCGGGACGTCAACGGCGGCTGGCTGCGGCCCGCGGTGTTCGGTGCGGTGGACGGCCTGGTGTCCAACTTCGCGCTGATGACCGGGGTGGTCGGCGGCGCGGCGTCCAACGGCACCGTGATCCTGACCGGGCTGGCCGGCCTGGCGGCCGGGGCCTGTTCGATGGCGGCGGGGGAGTACACCTCGGTGGCCTCGCAGCGGGAGCTGGTGCAGGCCGAGATCGAGGCCGAGCGGCTGGAGCTGAGCCGCAACCCGCAGGGCGAGCTGGCCGAGCTGGCGCAGCTGTACGTCTCGCGCGGGGTGGAGCCGGAGCTGGCCCACGAGGTGGCCCGGCAGCTGTCCCGCGATCCGGAGCTGGCCCTGGAGATCCACGCCCGGGAGGAACTGGGGATCGACCCCACGGACCTCCCCTCGCCGCTGGTCGCGGCCGGCTCGTCCTTCCTGTGCTTCGCGCTCGGCGCGCTGCTCCCGCTGCTGCCGTACCTGCTGGGGGCGACCACGCTGCTGCCCGCGCTGCTGCTGGCGGCGGTCGGGCTGTTCGCCTGCGGCGCGGTGGTGGCCCGGGTGACGGAGCGCAGCTGGTGGTTCAGCGGGCTGCGGCAGCTGGTGCTGGGCGGGGCCGCCGCCGGGGTGACGTACCTGCTGGGTTGGGTGATCGGCGGGCACGTCGGATAGAACCCGCTCCGTGCGACAGCGCTGCATGACTATGCCGGGCAATGCGTGACGTTTCACACATGGACGTCGCGGGTTGCCCGGCATCGTCTCATCATCCGGGCCTTGGAGCCGCGGATTCGCATCCGGCGGTGGGGGTCTCGGGATGGATTCCCAGGCGCTCATGATCGGCTTGTGTGGCGATCCGGTTTCGCCCCTGTTTCAGGCCGAGGGTCCTTGGGCACAATCGTCAGGACGTGCACTGTGGCACGCCCTCTCTTCCAGCCCCCTGACCTGCGTGTCCGTCCGCCATGTGGACGGGATATTCCGCTTCTCGGGATCCTGGGCATCATGTAACTTGCACGACACACCGCACCATCGCATCAGGGCCAACGTCGTCCCTACTTGCACCAACTTGCCGAAAGACGACGACGGGAGAGCCGATGCTGTCTGCATCCATGCACTCCGCCAACGAGCCTCAGGCCGGCGCCGCCCGCCAGCCGTACGCGCTCGTGCCGGATGCGCGACCTGCTGCTCAGGGCCTGTACGACCCGCGAAACGAGCACGACGCCTGTGGCGTCGGTTTCGTCGCCACGCTGACCGGCATCGCCGACCACACCATCGTCGAGCAGGCGCTGAACGTCCTGCGCAACCTGGAGCACCGCGGCGCCACCGGCGCCGAGCCGGACTCCGGTGACGGCGCCGGCATCCTCACCCAGGTCCCGGACGCCTTCCTGC
The DNA here is from genome assembly GCF_014596465.1 of Streptomyces sp. CBMA123. Taxonomy (GTDB): domain Bacteria; phylum Actinomycetota; class Actinomycetes; order Streptomycetales; family Streptomycetaceae; genus Kitasatospora. Next base: position 4,970 of record NZ_MECK01000605.1, read on the forward strand.
GCGGCAAGGTGGACTTCGAACTCCCGGCGGCCGGTGCCTACGCCGTCGGCATCGCCTTCCTGCCGGACGAGGACGCCGCCGCCGACGCAGCCGTCGCGCAGATCGAGGCGATCGCGGCCGAGGAGGACCTGACGGTCCTGGGCTGGCGCGACGTGCCGGTCACCCCCGACCTGCTCGGCTCCACCGCGCGCAGCGTGATGCCGCGGTTCCGGCAGCTCTTCCTGAGCAAGGAGGGCCGGGCCGGGATCGAGCTGGACCGGGTCGCCTTCGTGGTCCGCAAGCGGGCCGAGCGCGAGGCCGGCGCCTACTTCCCGTCGCTGTCCGCCCGCACCATCGTCTACAAGGGCATGCTGACCACCGGGCAGCTGGAGCCCTTCTTCCCCGACCTGTCGGACCGCAGCTACGCGTCCGCCATCGGCCTGGTGCACTCGCGGTTCTCCACCAACACCTTCCCGAGCTGGCCGCTCGCCCACCCGTACCGCTTCGTCGCGCACAACGGTGAGATCAACACCGTCAAGGGCAACCGCAACTGGATGCGCGCCCGGGAGTCCCAGCTCGCGACGGATCTGATCCCCGGCGACTTGAGCAGGATCTTCCCGATCTGCACGCCGGAGCACTCCGACTCGGCCTCCTTCGACGAGGTCCTGGAACTGCTCCACCTCGGCGGCCGCTCGCTGCCGCACTCGGTGCTGATGATGATCCCGGAGGCGTGGGAGAACCACGCCACCATGGAACCGGCCCGCCGCGCCTTCTACCAGTACCACTCCAACCTGATGGAGCCCTGGGACGGCCCGGCCTGCGTCACCTTCACCGACGGCACCCAGGTCGGCGCCGTGCTCGACCGCAACGGCCTGCGCCCGGCCCGCTACTGGATCACCGAGGACGGCCTGGTCGTCCTCTCCTCCGAGGTCGGCGTGCTCGACATCGACCAGGAGAAGGTCACCAAGAAGGGCCGCCTGCAGCCCGGCCGGATGTTCCTGGTGGACACCGTCGAGGGCCGGATCGTCGAGGACGAGGAGATCAAGTCCGCCCTCGCCGCCGAGCACCCCTACCAGGAGTGGGTCGGCGCCGGGCAGATCCAGCTCGCCAAGCTGCCCGAGCGCGAGCACATCGCCCACACCCACGCCTCCGTCACCCGCCGCCAGCAGACCTTCGGCTACACCGAGGAGGAGCTGCGCGTCATCCTGGCGCCGATGGCCAAGACCGGCGGCGAGGCGCTCGGCTCGATGGGCACCGACTCGCCGATCGCCGCGCTGAGCGAGAAGCCGCGCCTGCTCTTCGACTACTTCGTCCAGCTCTTCGCGCAGGTCACCAACCCGCCGCTGGACGCCATCCGCGAGGAGCTCGTCACCTCGCTGCTGTCCAACCTCGGGCCCGAGGGCAACCTGCTGGTCGCCGAGTCCGCCTCCTGCCGCTCCGTCGGGATCACCTTCCCGGTGATCGACAACGACGAGCTGGCCAAGCTGGTCCACGTCAACGCCGACGGCGACCAGCCCGGACTGAAGGCCGTCACGCTGTCCGGCCTGTACAAGGTCGCCTCCGGTGGCGAGGGCCTGGCCGCCCGGCTGGCGGAGATCGCCGCCGAGGCCGACGCGGCGATCGCCGACGGCGCCCGGATCATCGTGCTCTCCGACCGGCACTCCGACGCCGAGCACGCCCCGATCCCCTCGCTGCTGCTCACCTCCGCCATCCACCACCACCTGATCCGCACCAAGCAGCGCACCCAGGTGTCGCTGCTGGTCGAGGCCGGCGACGTGCGCGAGGTGCACCACGTCGCGCTGCTGATCGGCTACGGCGCGGGGGCCGTCAACCCGTACCTGGCGATGGAGACGGTCGAGGACCTGGTCGCCCAGAACGTCTTCATCCAGGGCGTCGAGGCCGAGAAGGCGATCAAGAACCTGATCAAGGCGCTCGGCAAGGGCGTGCTCAAGGTGATGTCCAAGATGGGCATCTCGACCGTCGCCTCCTACCGCGGCGCGCAGGTCTTCGAGGCGATCGGGCTCTCCCAGGACCTGGTCGACGCGTACTTCGCCGGGACCACCACCAAGCTCGGCGGGATCGGGCTGGAGGAGATCGCCCGCGAGACGGCCGCCCGGCACGCCAAGGCCTACCCGGCCTCCGGCATCCCGGCCGCGCACCGCGCGCTGGAGATCGGCGGCGAGTACCAGTGGCGCCGCGAGGGCGAGCCCCACCTGTTCGACCCGGACACCGTCTTCCGGCTGCAGCACGCCACCCGCAACCGCCGCTACGACATCTTCAAGCAGTACACGGACCGGGTGAACGAGCAGTCCGAGCGCCTGATGACGCTGCGCGGCCTGTTCCAGCTGGACGGCCTCGGCCGGGAGCCGATCCCGGTGGCGGAGGTCGAGCCGGTCTCCGAGATCGTCAAGCGCTTCTCCACCGGCGCGATGTCCTACGGCTCCATCTCCCGCGAGGCGCACGAGACCCTCGCCATCGCGATGAACCGCCTCGGCGGCAAGTCCAACACCGGAGAGGGCGGCGAGGACCCGGACCGCCTGTACGACCCCGAGCGCCGCTCGGCGATCAAGCAGGTCGCCTCCGGCCGGTTCGGCGTCACCTCCGAGTACCTGGTCAACGCCGACGACATCCAGATCAAGATGGCCCAGGGCGCCAAGCCCGGCGAGGGCGGCCAGCTGCCCGGCCACAAGGTCTACCCGTGGGTCGCCCGGACCCGGCACTCCACCCCCGGCGTCGGCCTGATCTCGCCGCCGCCGCACCACGACATCTACTCGATCGAGGACCTCGCCCAGCTGATCCACGACCTCAAGAACGCCAACCCGGCCGCCCGCATCCACGTGAAGCTGGTGTCCGAGGTCGGCGTCGGGACGGTCGCGGCGGGCGTGTCCAAGGCGCACGCGGACGTGGTGCTGGTGTCCGGCCACGACGGTGGCACCGGAGCCTCGCCGCTCACCTCGCTGAAGCACGCCGGCGGCCCCTGGGAGCTGGGCCTCGCCGAGACCCAGCAGACCCTGCTGCTGAACGGGCTGCGCGACCGGATCGTCGTCCAGACCGACGGCCAGCTGAAGACCGGGCGCGACGTCGTCATCGCCGCGCTGCTCGGCGCCGAGGAGTTCGGCTTCGCGACGGCCCCGCTGGTGGTCTCCGGCTGCATCATGATGCGGGTCTGCCACCTGGACACCTGCCCGGTCGGCGTCGCCACCCAGAACCCGGTGCTGCGCGAGCGCTTCACCGGCAAGCCCGAATTCGTGGTCAACTTCTTCGAGTTCATCGCCGAGGAGGTCCGGGAGATCCTGGCCTCGCTGGGCTTCCGCTCGATAGAGGAGGCCGTCGGCCACGCCGAGCACATCAACGCCCAGGCCGCGATCGACCACTGGAAGGCCGCCGGGCTCGACCTGGCCCCGCTGTTCCACGTGCCGGCGCTGCCCGAGGGCGCCGCCCGGCACCGCACCACCACCCAGGACCACGCGCTGGACAAGGCCCTCGACAACCAGCTGATCACGCTGGCCGAGGACGCCCTGGAGCGCGGCGAGTCGGTCCGGATCCAGCTGCCGATCCGCAACGTCAACCGCACGGTCGGCACCATGCTCGGCCACCAGGTGACCAAGCGGTACCGCGGTGAGGGCCTGCCGGAGGGGACCATCGACGTCACCTTCACCGGCTCGGCCGGGCAGTCCTTCGGCGCGTTCGTGCCCAAGGGGATCACCCTGCGGCTGGAAGGCGACGCCAACGACTACGTGGGCAAGGGCCTTTCCGGCGGCGTGCTCGTCGTCCGCCCGGCCCGCGACGCCGCGGCCATCGGCAACGACGCCCAGAACCACGTGATCGCCGGCAACACCATCGGCTACGGCGCCACCTCCGGCCGGATCCACCTGCGCGGCAAGGCCGGTGAGCGCTTCGCCGTCCGCAACTCCGGCGCCACCCTCGTCGTCGAGGGCGTCGGCGACCACGGCCTGGAGTACATGACCGGCGGCCGGGTCGTCGTCCTCGGCGAGACCGGACGCAACCTCGCGGCCGGCATGTCCGGTGGCATCGCGTACGTCCTGGACCTGCGCCCCGCGAACGTCAACGACGGCATGGTGGGCATCGAGGCCCCCACCGCCGACGACCGCGACTGGCTGCGCGAGACCGTGCAGCAGCACTACGAGGAGACCGGCTCCACCGTGGCCGCCGAACTCCTGGCCGACTGGGGCAGCGGGGTCTCCCGCTTCTCCAAGATCATGCCGACCGACTACAAGGCAGTGCTCGCCGCCAAGGACGCCGCCGAGCGCGATGGCCTCTCCGAGGCCGAGACCACTCGCAAGATGATGGAGGCGGCTAATGGCTGACCCCAAGGGCTTCCTGACCACGCCCAAGCAGCTGGCGGAGCGCCGCCCCGTCGACGTCCGGATCCGGGACTGGAACGAGGTCTACGTCGAGCGCAGCCTGCTGCCGATCATCACGAAGCAGGCCGGCCGCTGCATGGACTGCGGCATCCCGTTCTGCCACAACGGCTGCCCGCTCGGGAACCTCATCCCCGAGTGGAACGACCTCGCCTACCGGGAGGACTTCACCGGCGCGATCGAGCGGCTGCACGCCACCAACAACTTCCCGGAGTTCACCGGGCGGCTCTGCCCGGCGCCCTGCGAGTCGGCCTGCGTGCTCGGCATCAACCAGGACGCGGTGACCATCAAGAACGTCGAGGTCACCATCATCGACAAGGCCTGGGACCGCGGCGGGGTCACCCCGCAGGTCCCCGAGCGGCTCTCCGGCAAGACCGTCGCCGTCGTCGGCTCCGGCCCGGCCGGCCTGGCCGCCGCCCAGCAGCTCACCCGGGCCGGGCACACCGTGGTGGTGTACGAGCGCGCCGACCGCATCGGCGGGCTGCTGCGCTACGGCATCCCCGAGTTCAAGATGGAGAAGCGCCACATCAACCGCCGCATCGAGCAGATGCGGGCCGAGGGCACCCGGTTCCGCACCGGCGTGCACGTCGGCGAGGACATCACCGGCCAGCAGCTGCGCGAGCGCTTCGACGCCGTCGTGGTCGCCGCCGGCGCCACCACGGCCCGCGACCTGCCGGTGCCCGGGCGCGAGCTCAAGGGCGTCCACCAGGCCATGGAGTACCTGCCGCTGGCCAACAAGGTGCAGGAGGGCGACCTCGTCGACTCCCCGATCAGCGCCAAGGGCAAGCACGTGGTCGTCATCGGCGGCGGCGACACCGGCGCGGACTGTGTCGGCACCGCCCACCGCCAGGGCGCCCTCTCCGTCACCCAGCTGGAGATCATGCCGCGCCCCGGCGAGGAGCGGCCCGGACACCAGCCCTGGCCCACCATGCCGATGACCTACAAGGTCACCTCCGCGCACGAGGAGGGCGGCGAGCGGATCTACTCCGTGAACACCACCCACTTCACCGGCGACGAGGACGGCAACGTCCAGGAACTGCACCTGGTCGAGGTCGAGTTCAAGGACGGCCGGTTCGAGCCCGTCCCGGGCAGCGAGCGGGCCCTCCCGGCCCAGCTGGTCACCCTGGCCATGGGCTTCACCGGGACGGACGTGAAGAACGGGCTGGTCGAGCAGCTGGGAGCGGACCTCGACGCGCGCGGTAACATTGCCCGCGACGGCCGGTTCGCCACCAATGTCGATGGCGTGTACGTCTGCGGAGACGCCGGCCGAGGCCAGTCGCTGATCGTCTGGGCCATCGCGGAAGGCCGTTCGGCCGCCGCCGCGGTGGACAAGTACCTGGGCGGCAAGACCCCGCTTCCCGCCCCGATCCGGCCCACGGACCGCCCCCTGGTGGTCTGACGGGTCCCGACGGTCCGACCGGCCCACCCCGAACCCCCGGCGCCGCATCGCCGGGAGCTCAACCCGCTGCCCCCGCCAGCGTCGCCGGGCCAACGCGGTCTCCTGGCGCCTGCCCTCTTCCCCGACCAGTTGGAGGGCGGGCGCCGTCGCGTTCCCAGGCGGGTTCTGCGAGTTCCTGCGGGATGTCTCGACGGGTGCCCTGACGGTGTTCCCAGGCGGTTCTCACCCGCCGCCCCACCCGCCCCTCCCGCACCGCCCGGCAGGGCTCTCACCTGGCTCTTACCGGCGCTCCCACCTGCGCTCCCGTCCGTGCGCCGAGCGTCGGCTCACAGCGTTCTCCCAGGCTTCGCCCCCCGACCGGAACGCACCCCGGGACGGGCTGTTGTTCGTCGGTGCCAGGTGGCAGACTGCCGCCGACGGCCGGGGGGCTGCACGAGTGCGGAGGGTGACTTCGATGGGCACGACTCAGGCAGGCGGAGGTGCCACCGTACGGCGCCTGCTGCTCGGCAGCCAGCTGCGCAAGCTCCGCGAGACCAGAGGCGTCAGTCGCGAGGAGGCCGGGTACTCGATCCGCGCCTCCGAGTCCAAGATCAGCCGGATGGAACTCGGCCGGGTCGGCTTCAAGGAACGCGACGTCGCCGACCTGCTCACCCTGTACGGCGTCGACGCCGAACAGGAACGGGCCAACATCCTCGGGCTCGTCCGGGAGGCCAACGCCACCTCCTGGTGGCACGACTACGGCGACGTGCTGCCCGCCTGGTTCCAGAACTACCTCGGACTGGAAGAGGCCGCCGCCGAGATCCGCAGCTACGAGGTCCAGTTCGTCCAGGGCCTGCTGCAGACCGCCGACTACGCCCGCGCCGTGATCACCGCCGGCGGCCACGTCGTCGAGGACAGCGAGATCGAACGCCGGGTCGAGGTACGGCGCAAGCGCCAGGACCTGCTCACCGCCGACCACCCGCCCCAGCTGCTCGCCGTCATCGACGAAGCCGCGCTGCGCCGCCCCTGGGGCGGGCCCGAGCTGATGCGCGGCCAGCTCGACCGGCTCCTCGAACTCTCCGAACTGCCCAACGTACGGCTGCAGGTGCGGCCGCTCGGCGGCGCCGCGCTCAGCGCCGAGAGCGGCGCGTTCAGCGTGCTGGGCTTCAGCGAGGCCGAACTCGCCGACGTCGTCTACCTGGAGCTGTTCACCACCGCGCTCTACGTGGACAAGCCCGCCGAGGTCGCCTCGTACCGGCAGGCGATGGACGGGCTGATCGCCGAGAGTCTCGGGCTCGAACAGACCCGCGATCTTCTGCACTCCGTACGCCAAGAGCTGTAACACGTCAGTACGATGAGGTCCCATCAGGTCGGGCACGAGAGGGATCAGATGTCGTACTTCTCCGAGTTGGCGCTGCAGTACATCGACGGCGAGTGGTGCAGCGGCAGCGGCTCCTGGGACATCGTCGACGTCGACCCGTACTCCGGCGACAAGCTGGCCACCATCACCGTGGCCACCGTCGCCGAGGTCGACCGGGCCTACCGCGCCGCCGAGCGCGCCCAGCGCTCCTGGGCCGCCACCAACCCGTACCAGCGCCGGCTGGTCTTCGAGCGGATGCTGCGGCTGGTCGAGGAGCGCGAGGGCGAGATCGTCCGGGCCATCATGGCCGAGCTCGGCGGCACCGCGCTCAAGGCCGGCTTCGAACTCTCGCTGGTCAAGGACATGCTGCGGGAGTGCCTGCACCTGTCGGTGGCCACCGAGGGGCGGCTGCTGCCCTCGACCGCGCCCGGCAAGGAGAACCGCCTCCACCGGCTGCCGGTCGGCGTGGTCGGCGTGATCAGCCCGTTCAACTTCCCGCTGTTCCTGGCCCTGAAGGCGATCGCCCCGGCGCTCGCCCTCGGCAACGGCGTCGTGCTCAAGCCGCACCAGGAGACCCCGATCGTCGGCGGCAGCCTGATCGCCCGGCTCTTCGAGGACGCGGGCCTGCCGCCCGGCCTGCTGAACGTCGTCATCACCGACATCGCGGAGATCGGCGACAGCTTCCTGGAGCACCCGGTCCCCAAGGTGATCTCCTTCACCGGCTCCGACCAGATCGGCCGGCACGTCGCCACCGTCGCCGCCGCGCACTTCAAGCGGTCCGTGCTGGAACTCGGCGGCAACAGCGCGCTGATCGTGCTGGACGACGCCGACCTCGACTACGCCGTGGACGCGGCCGTGTTCAGCCGCTTCGTCCACCAGGGCCAGGTCTGCATGGCCGCCAACCGGGTGCTGGTCGACCGCAGCGTGCTCGCCGAGTTCACCGAGAAGTTCGTCGCCAAGGTCGCCTCGCTGACCGTCGGCGACCCCAGGGACCCGGCCACCCACATCGGCCCGCTGATCAACTCCGTCCAGGCCGACGCCATCAACGCCCAGGTCGACCAGGCGATCGCCGGCGGCGCCACCGTGCTGCTGCGCGGCGTCACGTCCGGCAGCCTGATGGCGCCCACCGTCCTCACCGGCCTGGCCGAGGACGCGCCCATCCTGCAGCGTGAACTCTTCGGCCCGGTCGCCCTGTTGGTGCCCTTCGACGGTGAGGAGGAGGCCGTCCGGCTGGCCAACCACACGCCCTTCGGGCTCAGCGGCGCCGTGCACACCGCGGACATCGAGCGCGGGGTGCGGGTCGCCCAGCGGATCGAGACCGGCATGATCCACGTCAACGGCGGGACCATCGCGGACGAGCCCGGGGTGCCGTTCGGCGGGGAGAAGAACTCCGGGGTCGGGCGGCTCAACGGGGAGTCCACGGTGGACGCCTTCACCACGCTGAAGTGGATCTCGGTGCAGCACGGGCGGGCGCCGTTCCCGTTCTAGGACCTCGCCGTCCAGGTCCTGTGCCGTCCAGGCTCTGCGTCGGTCAGGCTCTTCGTCGTTCAGGCGCTCTGCCGTTCAGGCCCTTCGCGGATCACGCGGCGCGGGCCTCCCGGCGGTAGCCGCCGGGGGCCAGGCCGAACTCCCGCTTGAACGCCTTCGCGAAGGCGTACTCCGAGCCGTACCCGGTCCGCGCGGCCACCGTCGTCAGCGGTGCCTCCGACTCGCGCAGCAGTTGGGCGGCGGTGGTCATCCGCCAGCGCGTCAGGTACGCCATCGGCGGCTCGCCCACCATCGAGGTGAAGCGGCGGGCGAAGGCGGCCCGGGACAGGCCCGCCCGGTCCGCCAGGGACTCCACCGTCCACGGGGTGGCCGGGGCCTCGTGGATGGCGTTCAGGGCGGGGGCGACGGCGGTGTCCCGCAGCGCCGCCGCCCAGCCGGCGCCGGCCGCGGCGGGCTGGTCCTCGAACCAGGCCCGCAGGATGTACAGCAGCAGCGAGTCGATCAGTGCCGGGACGATCCCGGTCGAGCCGATCCGCGGGTTCTCCAGCTCGGCGCCCAACAGCTGGACGGCGGCCGCCAGTTCGGGGTGGCGGCCGTGTCGGGTCGGCAGGTGGATCAGGGTCGGCAGCTGGCGCACCACCGGGTGCGGACGGGCCTGGTCCAGGTGGTAGTTGCCGCACAGCAGACTGGTGCGGGCGCCGCCCCCGCCGATCGACAGGGTGCCGATCGGCGTACTCTCCTCGACCCGGCAGGCCGAGGCGTCCACCGGCGGGGTGTCCGGGCTGTCGGCCAGGACGTGGCCGTGGGCGTCCCGCAGGAAGATGACGTCCCCCGGGCTGAGCGGGACGGGCCCGCCGCCGATCGCCGGGTCGACCGGCACCAGCCAGCAGGTGCCGTACAGCACCACGTGGAAGCCCGCCCCGGCCACCGGGGGCAGTCGCAGGGCCCACGGCGCCCGGCCGTCGGTGCGGACGGACGCGGGGCGCGCCGTACGCATCGAGGCCAGCGCCTCGGTCAGGATGTCCATCGCCCGCCCCCTGCGGCCTCGTCGCTCACTTGTCACTCAACGGTCAGCACGACCTTGCCCTGGACGGTACCCGAGCCGACCAGCTCGTGGGCCCGGCCGGCCTCGGCCAGTGGGAACACCTCGGCGACGTACGGGCGGATCCGGCCCTCGTCCACCAGCGCGGCGATCGCCTCCAACGCGGCGTAGTCCGGCTCCACGGAGACGCCCGCGAACGTCCGGCCGGCGGCCTCGATCCCGGCGGCCAGCTCCTGGTTCCAGTGCTCCATGATGCTGACCAGGGTGCCGCCCGGCTTGAGCACCTCCAGGGCGCGGGTGCCCTCGGAGGACGAGTCGAAGACGATGTCGACGTCCTTGACGGCCTCGGTGTAGTCGGTGGTCCGGTAGTCGATCACCTCGTCGGCGCCGATCTCCCGGAGGAAGGCGTGCTTGGGCTCGCTCGCCAGCGCGATCACGTACGCGCCACGGGCCTTGGCGATCTGCACCGCGAGGTGGCCGACCCCGCCCGCCGCGCGGTGGACCAGCACCCGGTCGCCCTCGCCGACCTTCGCCAGGTCCACCAGGCCCTGCCAGGCGGTCAGTGCGGCCAGCGGCAGCGCGGCGGCCTGGGTGTGGTCCAAGGAGGCGGGCTTGCGGGCCAGTTGGCGGGACGGCGCGGCCACGTACTCGGCGTAGGCGCCGGCCGCGCGCGGGAAGAACGGCATCCCGTACACCTCCTCGCCCACCCGGTACCGGGCCCCCGGGCCGACCTGCTCGACCACCCCGGAGACGTCCCAGCCCACCGTGAACGGCGGCTCGCCCAGCAGCGGGAACGTCCCCGCCCGCACCGCCAGGTCCACCGGGTTCACTCCGGCCGCCCTCACCCGCACCAGCACCTCGCCGCTCAACGGCGTCGGCCGCTCCACCTCGGCCGGCCGCAGGACCTCGGGGCCGCCGAACTCCTGCTGCACGATCGCACGCATCGAACTCTCCCTCATCCGGTTCATCACCGGCCCCCCGTGGGGCCGTTCTCGATGTGCTCAACAGTAGGGAGATCGGAAGAGCGGATGAATATCCTCAAGTCTTCGCCGGATGTCCGATCGTCTCGTGGGGCGAGCGGATCAGGCGGGGTAGCGGACCAGGCCGCCGGTGGCGAGCTCGAAGTCGAAGGGGGCCGGGATGGGGACGCGGTCGCCGAACTTGCCGTGCCAGTGCTGGTGGTAGCCGCCGTCGGAGAGATCCGAGTAGAGGGTGATGTCGCCCTCGCGCGGGTCGATCAGGAGGTAGAGCGGGATGCCCATCAGTGGGTAGTCGCGGACCTTGCCGACCAAGTCGTTCTCAGGGTTCGGGATCCCGTCGCCGGAGATCTCGATCTTCCACCCGGCCGGAGGCGTCAGGCTCTGCGCGTACTCGAGCAGTCGAGCGTGACGCTCGGGAGTCTGGAACTCGCTCATGGCTCCAGTCTTCCGCCGGGAACGGCACGAAGGCCGTCTGCGCGGGGGCAGACGGCCTTCGTGGAAAGGCGCGGCTAGAACAGCGGCTGGCCGGCGCGGACGAGGCGCCAGGAGTCGGTGAAGAAGTCGGCGGGGTCGATGGTGCCCTTGGCCTTGACCCAGGCGATCATGGTGTTGCGGATCTCGTCGGAGTTCGTCCAGACCGCCTTGGCGTTGGCGACGTGCGGGAAGTTGCCGCCGCCGTTGGCGCGGTAGTTGTTGACCGCGAGGACGAACTGGGCGTTCGGGTCGATCGGCTTGCCCTGGAAGCTGAGGTTGACGATCCGGCTGCCCTTGGGCTGGGCGACGTCGATGTCGTAGCTCAGGCCGTAGATCGAGTCGTAGTTGTAGTCCGGGGTGTCCTCGGCGTTGGTCAGGGTGTCCTTGTTCACCGGGGCGCCCACGGCGAGCTGGTTGTAGTACTTGACCGAGAACTCCAGGTAGTCCTTGAGCTGGGCGCCCGTCAGGATCCGGGCCTCCAGGGTGTTCTCGTAGATGTACAGGCCGGCCGCGTCGCGCAGCTTGACCTGGCCGGCCGGGATCAGCGCGGTGCGGTTGAACGGGGCGGCCTGGGCCAGGACCGGGAGGTTGGCGTACTGTCCGCCCGCCAGCGCGGTCTTCACGGCGTCGGCCTGGACCTTGCCGATCAGGTCGATGATCGGGGTGGCCTTGAACCGGGCGTCGGCGATCGACAGCTCGATCTTGCTGGTGCCGATGTTCTGGTTGACGTACGCCACGACCTTCTTGTGCTGGCCGACGATGGCGTCGCTGATCTCCGGGTTCTCCGGCACGGTGTTGGAGTTCAGCACCCGGGAGGAGACCGAGGCGACCTTCCAGTGGCCGCCGACGAACTCGACCTCGAAGTCGAAGCAGCTCAGGCGCTGGCCCCAGCACAGCGGCTCGGAGAGCACGACCGTCTTGCCGGTCTTCTTGTTGACGATGAGGCGCTGCGCGACCTCCTTGTGGGTGTGACCCACCAGCACCGCGTCGATGTCCGGCACGGTCGCGGCCATCTCGCCGGAGGCGTCCTCGGGCCAGGGCAGCTGGTCGCCGTAGGTGGTGGCCTCGTCGATGCCGGAGTGGGCGGAGACCACGATGACGTCCGCGCCCGCGGCCTTCATCCGGGGCACGTACTTGGCGGCGGTCTCGACGATGCCCGGGAAGACCATCTGGCCGGCGACGTTGGCCTTGTCCCAGATCGCGATGCCCGGGTTGGTGAGGCCGAGGATGCCGACCTTGATCGGGGTGTCCTCGTCCAGCCACACCTCCTTGATCACGTACGGCGTGAAGGCCGGCTTCTCGTTCTTCGCGTGCAGCGCGTTGGCGCCCAGCAGCGGGAACTCCAGCTGGTCCTCGAAGGCCTTCACGGTGGGGATGCCGTAGTTGAACTCGTGGTTGCCGAGCGCGGCGGCGTCGTAGCCCATGAGGTTCATGGCGACGGCCATCGGGTGGTCCGGCACGTTGTCGCCGTCGGTGGCGATCGGCTCGATCCGGGCGTAGAAGTAGGTCAGCTGGGTGCCCTGGATGATGTCGCCGGAGTCGATCAGCAGGCAGCGGTCCCAGCCCTTGTCCTCGCGGACCTGGTTGGCCAGGGTGGAGATCTTGGCGAGGCCGACCGCGTTGTGGGCCTTGTCGACGTACTCGGCGTCGGTGAAGTAGTCCCAGTTGAGCACCCGGCCGTGCAGGTCGGTGGTGCCCATGACGGTGAAGGCCTGGCGGCGGGGCTGGTGCTTGGCGCCCTTGGCGGCCGCCGTGTCCGGCTCGGCGGCCACGGCGGCGGGGGCGGCGGCGACGACGGCTCCGCCGGCCAGGGCGGCACCGGCGGCGGTGGCGGCGGACCGGGTGACGAAGTCACGGCGGTTCAGCGGCATGGACGACTCTCCCGAGTGGGGAACGACGGCGGATGGGCCGTCAACTTGTGTGCAGATGAGGTGCGTGGCGCGTCCGCTGATGCGGTGACGCGCGTAGAAGGACGCGCGTAGAAGTGTGCCGTGCGGGCCGGGCCGCTGGATAGCCCTCCGACGTTTCCAACAGGTGAGATCTTGGCGACTCGTTCGTGACCGAGGCGGGGGAGAAAGGGGTGGTAAGGGGGCGGGACGGTTGATTTCCGGCCGTCCCGCCGGGTGCTCGGTGGGACGTTCAGTCGAGTTCGGCGGAGAGCTGCTTCACCTCGCGGCCCAGCTCGGCCGCCGGGTCCGGTGCGTCCGGGCCCGCCCAGGGCAGCCAGGTGCGGGCCCGGAGGTAGCCGTCCACCGCGACCGGCAGGCGGTGCCGGACGATCGCCTCGGCGGCCGGGCCGGGGCCGGCCTCGCGCAGCGCCGCCAGCAGGGCGTCCACGCCGGCGGAGGCGGGGAGCGGGACGGTGCCCAGGTAGGCGGCGAGTGCGGCCAGGTCGGGGTCGGGGCGCTTCGGAGCCGGTTCCGGTTTCGGTTCCGGTTCCGGTTTCGGCTGTTCGGGTTGGCCCGGGGCCCCGGTTCCCGCTCCCGTTCCCGTCCGCGTTCCCGGCTTCGGCTCCGGCTCCGGCTCCGGCGGCGGGTCCGGCGTCAGCAGTGCGCCGGCGCCGTACAGCCCCGCCACCACTCCCGGCCACCAGGACCCGCCCAGCCCGGCGAAGTGCAGCCCCAGTCCGATGGCGCCGCCCCCGCAGCCGACCAGGTTCCGGGTCGACTCCAGGTAGCGCAGCAGCCGCCGGCCGTACCCGTCACTGGTAGCCACGGATCTCCTCGAACACGCCGTCCAGCGAGCCGCCGCCGTCGAACAGCTTGCCGCCGCTCACGTCCGCGATGCCCTGCAGCTGGCTCACCGCCGCCTCGCCGAACTTGATCGGGAACACCGGGATCGTCTTCTCCGCCGACGGCAGCCCGTCGTGGAAGCGCTTGAAGTCGGCGTCGGTCGGGCCCTCGTTGCTCTCCCCGTCGGTCATCAGCACGATCGAGGTGAAGCGGTCGTCACCGGCCGCCTTCTGCTGGTCCTCGATCACCCGGTACGCCTGCTCCAGCGAGCCGTACAGCGCCGTGCCGCCCTCGGCCCGCAGGGACTGGACGTCGGAGTTGATCGACGCCAGCTCCGCCTCCGGGCCCGGCTGGCTGCCCGAGGCCGGGACGACGTGGGTCTTCGTCCACTTCACCTGCGAGGCGAAGGAGATCAGCGTGACCTGCTCGCGGTCCCGGAACCGGCGCAGCCCGCGGGTGTCGTCGGCGCCGGTCAGCCGGCCCAGCGCCGTCTTCAGCGAGTTCAGCCGGCTGCCGTCCATCGAGCCCGAGGTGTCCAGCACGTACACCGTCCGGGACGGGCGGCGCAGTTCGTTCTGGTACGAGGCCAGCAGGCCGTCCGCCACCGCCCTGGTCCCCGGGGACGGCAGCTCGCGCCGGCGGTCGGTGGGCAGGCCCGCGGCCGGGGCCACGCCCGCCGTCACCGGGCGGCGCAGCGTCAGCTCGGAGATGCGTTTCTGCACGTCCTCCTTCAGCAGGTAGCCGGCCAGCCGCTGGAAGGAGTCGCGTTCGCTCGGCCGTGCCGAGGACAGCAACGACAGCGGGTAGTCCGCCGACACCACGCCGTCCACCGGGCGCACCACCGTCAGCCGCTGCTCCGGCGGCAGGGTCCTGTTCAGCGACAGCAGCACCGACTCGTAGTTCACCAGGGCGCCGACCTTGCCCGGCTCGGCCCGGGTGTACGCCTGCGCCAGCCAGCCGGAGGAGCCGGAGGTCAGCTTCTGGCCGGTGAAGAACTGCTTCAGCTGCGGCGTCGCCTTCTGCACGTCCGCCTCGGTCAGCGCCGCCCCCGCCCCGGAGAACGCCGAGGCCACCGCGACCAGGGTGGAGAAGCCCGAGTTGGAGCGCGAGGGGTCGGACATCCCGTACGACAGCTTCCCGGCCGCGGCCGCGTCGCCGATCTGCGCCCAGGTGACCTTCGAACCATCGCCCCAGCCGAGGTCGTTGAGGACGGAGGACCGCACCCCGACCGCCACCGGGGAGACCATCACCGGGGTCTCCGACAGCACCTTGGACCGGCCGGCCTGGTCGAGCCGCAGGTACTGGTCGGACGGGAACCAGATCGCGTCGTACTTGCCGTCCGCCCGGCCGGTGGAGACGGTGTCGGCGCCGTCCAGGGTGCCGCTGAAGGCGAGCTGCACCGTCACCCCGGTCGCCTTCCGGGCGTCGTCCAGCACCGGTTGGAGGTCCTGGAGTTCACTGCCGGCCAGGACGCGCAGCACCCCCGGGGTGGGGGTGTCGGCGATCGCCCCGGTCGGGTTCGGGCGCGGTGCCGGGGCGGACGAGGAGGTGCAGGCGGAGGCCGCCGCGAGCACGGCCGCCAACCCGGCCGCCGCCCAGCCGCGGTACTTCGTCCGGACGTTCACTGATGGCCCCCCTTGGCCGCGGCGGTCAGTTTGAGCAGGTTGTCCAACGACGGCACGGTCGCCTGCTTCACCTTCGCCGCGTTCAGGTCCTGGGCGAAGACCGGCTGTCTGATGCCCTTCACCTGCGCGGCGAAGGCCTCGCTGCGGGCCTGCGGACGGAAGCCGAACCTGACCTCCAGGTTGCGCAGCGTCTCGTCGTTCTGGAGCAGGCCGGCGAGCTTCCGGCCGTTGTCGGTGCGGGCGACGATGGTGTGGTCCGAGTACGCCGTGGTGTCCGGGTACATCACCACCATGTCCCCGGTGGACTGGCCCTGCACCGCCATCGAGGCGACCTGGGACTCGTAGCCGAAGATCAGCGGATTGCCGACGCCCGCCTGGAAGTCCCGGAACGGCTCGTCACTGCTGCTCTTCTGACCGCCCTGCAGGGCGGTCGCCTGGTGCAGCACCTGCCGGGCGGCGTCGACGCCCGCATCGTCCGAGACCACCAGGTGGTTGTTCAGGATGTACGACAGCAGGGCGACGTACAGGGCGCCCGAGGAGGAGCTCTCCGGGTCGGTGGTGGTGACGAACAGCGGGCCGGCCAGCTCGCCGTGGCCCTGGGTGTCCTTGAGGTCCTGCCATTTGCGGTTCTGCTTCAGGGCGTTGACGTACTCGTCCATCCTGAACGTCCAGACGTCCGAACCGTCCTTCGTGGCCAGGTCGTTCGTCCTGAGGATGTTCGCCACGTCCGCGTGGGTGACGATCACCAGCGGCGAGTAGAACGGCACCAGCGGCGAGTCCTGCTGCCCCCAGTTGCGCTGGATCTCACGGGCCGGCGCGGTGCTCGCCGGGAACGCGAAGTCCAGGCCGGAACTACTCTTCGCCTGCTCGCTCATCGTCCACGAGCCGGTGGAGTCGGCGTGCACCTCCAGGCCCTGCTTCGCCAACTCCTCCTTCACCTCAGGGCTTTCGAAGAACGCCCGCTTCTCCGAACCGATCAGCCCGGTGACCGTGACCGTCTTCCGGTCCGGCTCGTCGTCCGGGACCAGCGCGTACGTCACCCCGCCCAGCAGGGCCAGGGCCGCGAGTACCCCCAGAGCGCGTCGTCTCATCGCGAGCGCCTCCCCCTCGTCGCTGCGTCACCCCCGGGTGCGTCACCCGGGGGTGACGAGCGTCCCGCCGGGGAGGGAGCACGGACGGAAGGCACGGTGAACCAGGGGTGAACACCGCTTCACGGAATCGCATCGGCCGGGGATCCCGTACGTGCCGCCGGAACGACCCTCGCACACCGGTCCGAGGATGCGTCAGATTGTTCAACTCGCCTTACGACAAAGGTCATCCCGCAGCCCGGACCCGCGTCGTGGTTACGCGCCGGTAATGCCTACCCTCAGCAGTATGCGCCGAGCAAAAATCGTCTGCACCCTCGGGCCTGCCACCGACTCGTACGACCAGATCAAGACCCTGGTCGACGCCGGGATGGACGTCGCCCGATTCAACCTCAGCCACGGCACCCACGCCGAGCACGAGGAACGCTACCGTCGCGTCCGCAAGGCCGCCGACGAAACCGGCCGGAGCGTCGGCGTCCTCGCCGACCTTCAAGGCCCGAAGATCCGGCTCGACACCTTCGCCCACGGACCCGTACTCCTTGAACGCGGCGACGAGTTCACCATCTCCACCGACAACGGCGTCGTGGGGGACAAGGACATCTGCGGCACCACCTACGCCGGACTCGCCGGCGACGTCAGCCGCGGCGAACGCATCCTCGTCGACGACGGCCGCGTCACCCTGGAGGTCGTCTCCGTCGACGGAGCCCGGGTGCGATGTCTCGTCATCGAAGGCGGACTCGTCTCCGACCACAAGGGCCTCAACCTCCCCGGCGTCGCCGTCTCCGTCCCCGCGCTCAGCGACAAGGACGTCGCCGACCTGCGCTGGGCGCTGCGCACCGGGGCCGACCTGATCGCGCTCTCCTTCGTCCGCACCGGGCGCGACATCGAGGACGTGCACCGGGTGATGGCCGAGGAAGGACGGTACGCCCCGGTCATCGCCAAGATCGAGAAGCCGCAGGCGGTCGAGAACCTGGACTCCATCGTGGACGCCTTCGACGGCATCATGGTGGCCCGCGGGGACCTGGGCGTGGAGATGCCCCTCGAACAGGTCCCGCTCGTCCAGAAGCGCGCGATCAAACTGGCCAGGCGCAACGCCAAACCGGTCATCGTGGCGACCCAGATGCTCGACTCGATGATCAACGCCTCCCGGCCCACGCGTGCGGAGGCCTCCGACGTCGCCAACGCGGTGCTCGACGGGACGGACGCGGTGATGCTCTCCGGGGAGACCTCGGTCGGCAAGTTCCCGGTCGAGACGGTCAAGACCATGGGCCGGATCATCGAAGCCGCCGAGAACGACATCCTGGCCGCCGGACTGCCCCCGCTCACCACCGGCAGCAAGCCGCGGACCCAGGGCGGCGCCGTCGCCCGCGCGGCCGCCGAGATCGGCGACTTCCTGCACGCCAAGTACCTCGTCGCCTTCACCCAGTCCGGCGACACCGCCCGCCGGCTCACCCGCTACCGCTCACCCATCCCGGTGCTCGCCTTCACCTACGAACCCGCCGTGCGCAGCCAACTCGCCCTCACCTGGGGCGTCGAGACCTTCCTCGGCCCGTTCGCCCCGACCACCGACCAGATGGTCGAACAGGTCGACGCGGCCCTGCTCTCGCTCGGCCGCTGCCAGAAGGGCGACATCGTCGTCATCACCGCCGGCTCACCCCCCGGCCTGGCCGGCTCCACCAACCTCGTCCGCGTCCACCACGTGGGGGCCCTGGACGACTGACGCTCTTCGGGCGGTGCGGCCCTTCCGACGGGAGGGCCGTGCCGCCGTCAGTGCTTGGGGCCGATGTGGGCGTCCATCAGG
This sequence comes from Streptomyces sp. CBMA123, assembly GCF_014596465.1. Lineage (GTDB taxonomy): Bacteria > Actinomycetota > Actinomycetes > Streptomycetales > Streptomycetaceae > Kitasatospora. The sequence continues at coordinate 23,296 of NZ_MECK01000605.1, forward strand.
GCGACGGAGTCCTTGCGGGCGATGGAGATGTTGGCCTGGCCGGTGGGGCGGGGGATCGAGGCCTTCCACTGGACGCCGACGGCGTCGAGGGTGGCGGTGAATAGGGCGATGATGTCGGTCGAGGTGTCATCGGGCATCAGGATGTGGCCGTCGCCGAGGTAGAGGCCCAGGAGATACGCGTAGGCAGGGCGGTTCAGCTGGTCGCCGAAGCACTGCGCGCACGTGGAGCGCTTACGGCCGGGGAGCTTGCTGTGCTTGCCGAGGTCCCGGTGCTTCCACCAGGCGACCGTGCCTTGTGGGACACCGAGACGCCGCGCGACCTCGGCGTTGGCAACACCTCGGCGGAGGAGACGGACGGCTTCTTCGCGAATGGATCGAACTGCCATACGGGTGATCTTGGGCACCTTGCGCCGAACGCGTGGCCGAACGGGGTTGTTCTCACCCGAACTAATGAAGATCGCCAAGCGTCAGGCTGGCCTAAGTGACTTTGGAATCGAAGGAAAAGTACCCCGGGTGGGATTCGAACCCACGCTGTATGGTGTTTGAGACCATTGCCTCTTCCGCTGGGCTACCGGGGCGCCCACAGTTTCGAAGGTTGTGGCCCCGACCCTGCGAGTTCAAACATACCGTGTCTAGGTACCCTCGTGCATGCAGTACCCCGCCGGAACTAGGAGCCCCGTGAGCACCGCCGACGAGCAGGCACAGCCGCTTGAGACCGATTCGCCCCAGATCACCCGGATTGTGATCGCCGAGGACGAGGCGCTGATCCGCCTCGACCTGAAGGAGATGCTCGAGGAGGAGGGGTACACCGTCGTCGGGGAAGCGGGGGACGGGGCGACGGCGGTGCGGTTGGTGGAGGAGCTGAAGCCGGATCTGGCGATCTTCGACGTGAAGATGCCGGTGCTGGACGGGCTCTCGGCCGCGGAGCAGATCCACGAGCAGCACCTGGCGCCGGTGCTGATGCTGACGGCGTTCTCGCAGCGGGAGCTGGTGGACCGCGCGCGGGACGCCGGGGCGATGGCGTACATCGTGAAGCCGTTCTCCAAGTCGGACCTGGTGCCGGCGATCGAGATGGCGGTGTCGCGGTACACCGAGATGCGGGAGCTGGAGAAGGAGATCGGGGATCTCACCCAGCGGCTGGAGACCCGGAAGCTGGTGGACCGCGCCAAGGGCGTGCTGCAGACCAAGTTCGGGCTGAACGAGCCGGCCGCGTTCCGGTGGATCCAGAAGACCTCGATGGACCGTCGGATGACGATGGCGGCGGTGGCCGAGGCGGTCATCGAGGAGGGCGAGGCCCAGGACCGCAAGAAGGCCGACGAGGCCGACAAGGCGGAGTAGGGAAGCGATGGGGAAGGGCCCGGCGGATGCCGGGCCCTTCCTGCGTGGGGCGGGTCAGTCCTCGCCGAGGTAGGCCTTGCGGACGGACTCGTCGTGGAGGAGGTCGGCGCCGGTGCCGGAGAGGACGACGCGGCCGGTCTCCATCACGTAGCCGTGGTCGGAGAGGGAGAGCGCGGCCTGGGCGTTCTGCTCGACCAGGAGGATGGTCGTGCCGGAGGCCTTGAGTTCGACGATGGTGGACATGATCTTCTGCATCATCAGCGGGGAGAGGCCCATCGAGGGCTCGTCCAGCATGAGCAGCTTGGGCTGGGACATCAGTGCCCGCCCCATGGCGAGCATCTGCTGTTCGCCGCCGGAGAGGGTGCCGGCCGCCTGCTTGCGGCGTTCGCCGAGGATGGGGAACAGCGAGTACGCCCGTTCCACGTCCGAGGCGATGCCCGCCGTGTCGCTGCGCAGGAAGGCGCCGAGGAGGAGGTTCTCCTCGATGGTCATGCGGGGGAAGATGTGCCGGCCTTCTGGGGAGTGGGCGAGGCCGAGGGCGACGATCTTGTGGGCGGGGACGGTGGAGAGGTCCTGGCCCTCGAAGGTGATCCGGCCGGCGGTGGGCCTGAGGAGGCCGGAGAGGGTGCGCAGGGTGGTGGTCTTGCCGGCGCCGTTGGTGCCGATGAGGGTGGTGACCTCGCCCTGGTTGACGGTGAAGCTGATGCCCTTGACGGCCTCGATCTTGCCGTAGGCGACGCGGAGGTCCTCGACTTCGAGTAGTGCGGTCACTGGTCGGTCTCCGTAACGGTCTCCGGCGCGGCCGGGGTGGTGCTTTCGAGCGGGGCGCCGAGGTAGGCGGTGATGACGCGTTCGTCGTTCTGGACGGTTTCGCGGTCGCCTTCGACGATCTTCTGGCCCTGGACGAGGACGGCGGTGCGGTCGCAGAGGTTGAAGATGAACCGCATGTCGTGCTCGATGACGAGGATGGCGATGCCCTGGTCGCGGATGGCGAAGACGAGTTCCTCGGCGGCGCGGGTCTCCTGGGGGTTCATGCCGGCGGTGGGTTCGTCGAGCAGCAGCAGGCCGGGGTCGGAGGCGAGGGCGCGGGCGATCTCCAGCTTGCGCTGTTCGCCGTAGGGGAGGTTGCGGGCGAGGTGGTCGGCCTTGTCGGCGAGGCCGGTGAAGGCGAGGAGTTCCATGGCCTTCTCGCGGCTCTCGGCCTCGGCGCGGTGGTAGCGGGGGCCGCGGAGGATGGCGGTGAAGATGCCTTCCTTGGTGCGGCTGTGCCGGCCGACGAGGACGTTCTCCAGGACGGTCATGTTGGCGAAGAGCCGGATGTTCTGGAAGGTGCGGGCGATGCCGGCCTGGGTGACCAGGTGGGGCTTGGGCGGCAGTTGGGTGCCGCGGTAGCGGACGGTGCCCTCGGTGGGGACGTACAGGCCGGTGAGGCAGTTGAAGAAGGTGGTCTTGCCGGCGCCGTTGGGGCCGATGAGGCCGATGATCTCGCCCTCGCCGACGGTGAGGGAGACGTCGTTGACGGCGGTGAGGCCGCCGAAGCGCATGGTGACGCCGGTGACGTCGAGCAGTGGCGTTGCGGTGGTCATCTGGTCGGTCACGCCCCTGCCTTGGTGAGTGCGCTCGGTTCGCCGGTGGACTGGGCGGGGACGGTGGCTTCGTGGAACTCCAGCTGCCGGCGCCGGTTGGGGATGAGGCCCTCGGGGCGCACGCGCATCAGGACGATGAGGGCGGCGCCGAAGGCGAGGAGCTGGTAGTCGGAGAGGAATTCGAGCTTCTTCGGGATGAGGAAGAGCAGGGTGGCGCCGGCCAGCGGGCCGCTGATGGTGCCCATGCCGCCGAGGATGACGGCGGCGAGCAGGAAGGCGGAGTTGGGCGGCAGGGCCTCGGCGAAGGTGTACTGGTCGGGGGTGACGGTGTAGCTGACGTGGGCCTGGACGGTGCCGGCCAGGCCGGCCAGGCAGGCGCCGAGGGCGAAGGCGAGCAGCTTGAGCCGGAAGCCGTTGATGCCCATGGCCTCGGCGGCGGTCTCGTCCTCGCGGATGGCGACCCAGGCGCGGCCGATGCGGGAGTTGCCGACCCGGGCGAAGATCAGCACGACCACGGCGGTGACCAGCAGCATCAGCAGGTAGTAGTTGGAGAAGCGGCCGAGTTCGATGCCGCCGATGGTGTGCGGCTTGCCGAGGTTGAAGCCGAGGATCTCCAGGTCGGGGATGCGCGGGATGCCGTTGGAGCCGTTGGTGACGTTGGGGCCGGTGGTGCCGTTGAGGCTCTGCATGGTGATGCGGAAGATCTCGCCGAAGCCGAGGGTGACGATGGCGAGGTAGTCGCCGCGCAGCCGCAGGGTGGGGGCGCCGATCAGCACGCCGAAGACCATGGAGGCGGCGGCGCCGGTGAGCATCGCGGCCCAGAACGGGAACTGGACGTGGATCGGCGAGGCGGGGGAGCCGGAGACCAGGGCGGCCGCGTAGGCGCCGACGCCGAGGAAGGCGACGTACCCGAGGTCGAGCAGGCCGGCCAGGCCGACGACGATGTTGAGGCCGAGGGCGACGGTGGCGAAGATCAGGATGTTGGTGGCGACCGAGGTGTACTGGTCGCCGTTCTGGGTGAACGGGAAGCTCGCGGCGGCGGCGAAGGCGGCGCCGGTGGTGATCGGGCGGTACTTGACGGTCAGTGCGCGCAGTCGGCCCAGCAGGCCGGACCTGGCGAACGCGGCGATGGTGGGGCCGGCGAGCAGCAGGTAGCCGATGAAGAGTTCGCCGTACTCGGTGTCGATGCCGAAGGTGATCGCGTACAGGCCGAGCCCGAAGGCCAGCACGATGAGCAGGACCTCGGCCCAGGACGGGAGTTCGCGCGGCGCGGGCAGCGGGCGGTCGATCTTCCCGAGCCGCAGCCCGCTGTTGGCGAGGTGGCCGAGCTGGAGCAGCAGGACGGCGCCGGCGGCGATGGCGATGGCCCCGGACAGGGCGGTCATCACCGGGGCGACGGGCTGGTCGCCGGGGATGGCGTGGGCGCCGAACCAGCCGATGGGGGCGGCGGGGACGAGCAGGAAGAGCCGCTTGTCGAGGATCCGCAGCGGGACGGCGGTGCGCCGGTCGAGCGGGAGGCCGAGGGCGCCGAGCACGCCGAGCAGGCCGCCGGCGGCGAGCACCCAGCCGCCGGGTTCGAGGTTGGCGAGGCCGCCGAGTTCGACCGAGATGGCGGCGACGGAGTAGGCGGCGACGGCGAGGGCGCCGGTGGCGGCGTACAGGACGGCGTTGTCGCTGCGGCTGGGGGCGGCCCAGCGCAGGCCGGGGACGCCGCGACCGGCGAGCAGCAGGACGAGGGTGACGACGCCGGCGACGATCGCCAGCCACTGGAGGCCGGCCGGGGAGCCGGCGTAGGTGAGGTCGCCGGGGAAGTCGCTGGTCCAGGTCCAGGACATGGCGGCGGAGCCGGCGGTGAGGAGGGCGCCGAGGCCGGTGAGGGCGGTGGCGGCGGTGGCGGGCAGCGGGATGACCGGCGTGGTCTCGGTGCTGGTGGTGGTCATGGTGGTCACGCCCTGTCCGCGACGCGCTCGCCGAGCAGGCCCTGTGGCCGGACGAGGAGCACGAGGATGAGGAGTACGAAGGCCCAGACGTCCTTCCAGGCGCCGCCCCCGAAGAGGTGCATGCCGGGCAGGTGCTGGATGTACGCGGTGGCGAGGGTTTCGGCGAGGCCGAGGGCGAGGCCGCCGAGCATGGCGCCGTAGATGTTGCCGATGCCGCCGAGGACGGCGGCGGTGAAGGCCTTGAGGCCGAGGATGAAGCCCATCCGGAAGTCGATCTGGCCGGTGCGCAGTCCGTAGGCGATGGCGGCGACGGCGGCGAACGCGGCGCCGATGGCGAAGGCCAGGACGATGATGCGGTCGGTGTCGATGCCCATCAGCTTGGCGGTGTCGGGGTCCTGGCTGGTGGCCTGCATGGCGCGGCCGGAGCGGGTGCGGGTGACGAACCAGCCGAGGGCGAGCATGCACAGCGGGGCGGCGATGATCAGGAAGATGTCGCTGCGCTGGATGGTGACGGAGCCGAGGCTGAAGGGGTCGCCGGGGATCTTGGGGAAGACCCGGGCCTTCTTGGCGTCGGGGTAGAAGGAGAAGACGAGTTGCTGGAGGAAGATGGACAGCCCGATCGCGGTGATCAGCGGGGCGAGCCGGGGGGCGTTGCGCAGCGGCCGGTAGGCGAAGCGCTCGGCGGCGACGGCGGTGAGGGTGGAGACCAGGATGCCGGCGACCAGCATGAGGGGTAGGGCCAGCCACAGGGTGGTGCCGCCGGGGAGGGCGAGGTAGGCGGTCAGGGCGCCGAAGCCGCCGACCATGACGATCTCGCCGTGGGCGAAGTTGATGAGCTGGACGATGCCGTAGACCATCGTGTAGCCGATCGCGACGAGTCCGTAGAGGGCGCCGAGGATCAGGCCGTTGGCCAGCTGCTGCGGTAGGTCGTGCACCGCTGGGCCTCCGTAGTGCGTTCGGGGGTGTCCGCGTGGGTGGTGGATGTGGGGGCGCGCGGGGGCACTCGTGGCGCCCCCGCGCGCGTGCTGTGGTGGGTCGGGACCGCGGCTGTGGGATCAGCTGTCGAGGGCGTCGGCCGCTGAACTCGCCGGTCCTGGAGGGCGTCCGCCGTGGAGGGCGTCAGCCGTCGGAGGGGTCAGCCGTGGAGGGCGTCGGCCGTCGGAGGGGTCAGCCGTTGAAGGTGCCGGACTTCTCCACGGCCCACTTGCCGTCCTTGACGGTGTAGACGGTGAGCTGCTTGTTGGTGGTGTCGCCGAACTCGTCGAAGGAGACCTTGCCGGTGACCCCGTCGAAGGAGACCTTCTGGACGGCGTCGCGGACGGTCTTGCGGAGGCCGTCGCCGGTGGGGAGCTTGCCGTTGTTGTCCTTCGCGACGTTCTTGACGGCCTGGATGATGGCCCAGGCGCTGTCGTAGGAGTAGCCGCCGTAGGTCTCGTAGGCGTCCTTGTAGCCGGCGGCCTTGTAGTCGGCGATGTACTTCTTGGCGGTGTCGAGGGACTCGACGGGCAGGCCGACGGCGGTGGCGAAGTCGCCCTGGCTCTTGGGGTTGAGCTTGATGAAGTCGGCGCTCTGGATGCCGTCGCCGCCCATCAGGGGGATGGCGACGCCGGCGTCCTTGAGCTGGAGGGAGAGCGGGCCGGCGGCCGGGTACTCGCCGCCGTAGTAGACGGCGTCGGCGCCGGAGGCCTTGACCTTGGTGACGATGGCGGAGAAGTCGCGGTCGTCCGGGTTGACGTGCTCCTCGCCGGCCAGGGTGCCGCCGAGCTTGGTGAACTCGCCCTTGAAGGTGGAGGCGAGGCCGGCGCCGTAGGTCTTCTGGTCGTCGATCAGGAAGACCTTGGTCTTCTTGGCGTCGTTGTAGAGGAACTGGGCGGCGAAGGGGCCCTGGACGGCGTCGGTGGTGGCGGTGCGGAAGTAGGACTGGAACGGGCGCTTCTTGTCGCCGCTGGCCCACTTCTCGCCCTGGCTGAGGGCGACGCCGGTGTTGGCGGGGGAGATCTCGGTCAGGGCGGCGTCGTCGAAGATCTGCTGCATCGACTGCGCCACGCTGGAGTTGAGCGGGCCGACGACGCCGAGCACCTTGGAGTCGCTGACCAGCTGGGTGGCGTTCTGCTGGCCGGGGGCGGGCTTGGCGGTGTCGTCGAGGGCCTTGACCTCGAACTTGACGCCGGGGACCTCGTTGTTGGCGTTGGCGTTCTTGACGGCGAGGTCGACGGAGTTGCGGATGCCGAGGCCGAGGGCGGAGAGGTCGCCGGTGAGCGGGGCGTCGACGCCGATGACGACGGTGGTGGAGGCGTTGTTGTTGTTGCCGGCGTTGTCGCCGGACTTCCCGCCGCGGGAGCCGCAGGCGGTGAGGCTGAGGGCGCCGATCACGGCAATGCTCACGACAACGGCTGAACGATGACGCACGAGGGTCCCCTTCGGTTCAGGAGGCGCCCGCGCCTGAGTGGCGGGAGCCGGGGTGCGCGGAGGGCCTGGCCCAATCCGGATGGCGCGGTGACTGGCCGTGACTCTAGATGCCGTTGGGCGGCTCGGGCAGTGGTGCGAGCAGGCTGTGATTCTCTTGTTATGAGCACACGGAGCAATTGTCTCAGCATGTGGAAGTTCTGGCTCGACCGATCCTGAACTCCCCTGCGTTTACTTGCTGGTAGGAGGATGTAAGGGCCAGAAATGCGGGTTGCAGCTGGCACGGTCGATAATCGGACACTGTCGTCCGGTGCGCTGCTTTCGACCGTGAACGTCCGCATTTCGGACGCGGAGGGCGCGGCGAAGGGGCTCCGGGGCGCTCTGGGGCGCGGAACCGCCGCTTGCGTGGATTTCCTGCCTGTTACGCAGCGTTACAGGCGCGAGGGGCGTGCCGATCGCACCCGGGCATGTCGACGCCCCCTTGTCCAGACCAACGCCTGCCCAGGGGGGCGGAAGGTCAAACAAGGGGGCGGAAAAGGGACTTGATGTTCCTGTCGGTGAACTGGCCCTATCGGGGCGTCCGTTACAGGTCGCGCAGCATGCAGGTCAGCCGGCAGCTGGTGACCCGCTTGCCGGTGTCGTCGGTGATCGCGATCTCGTACGTGGCGGCCGTACGGCCCTTGAACACCGCCGTCGCCACCCCGGTGACCAGGCCGGAGGTGGCCGAGCGGTGGTGGGTGGCGTTGAGGTCCACGCCCACCGCGTACCGGCCCGGACCGGCGTGCAACATCGCGCCGATCGAGCCGAGCGTCTCGGCCAGCGCCGCCGACGCGCCGCCGTGCAGCAGTCCGTACGGCTGCTGGTTGCCGTCCACCGGCATGGTGCCGACCACGCGGTCGCCGGAGGCCTCGACGATCCGGATGCCGAGCTTCTCGCCGAGGTGGCCGCCGGAGAAGGTCTCCGGGTTCACCCCGAGCTTGGCGAAGTGGTCCAGCACGTCCTGCGGGACCTTCAGGACGGCAGCCTCGTCGGGGGCGGTGCCGGGGGCGGTGGGGGCGGTGTCGGGGGCCGCGTCGGTCATCGGGGGAACTCCTGCCGCTCGGGGGTGTCACGTCGTCGTGCTGCCTGTGATCGTACGACCGTCCTACTCGCTGGTAGCAGGCCCCGCGGGACCGGCGCGGCGCCCCTTTTGTCGGTGCCGGGCCATAGGATCGGGGACCGGTAGTGGAATCGGCAGGAACGGACGTTGACGTGGCTACGCAGAGTACGGACAAGGGCGCGACGGGTGGCGGCGGGGCCGGCCCGCGGCCCCGGCTGATGCTGCTCGACGGGCACTCGATGGCCTACCGGGCCTTCTACGCCCTGCCCGTGGAGAACTTCAACACCTCCACCGGCCAGCCCACCAACGCGGTCTACGGCTTCGCCTCGATGCTCGCCAACACCGTCCGGGACGAACAGCCCACCCACCTCGCCGTCGCCTTCGACCTCTCCCGGCAGACCTTCCGCTCCGCCGAGTTCCCCGACTACAAGGCCAACCGCGCCAAGACGCCGGACGAGTTCCGCAGCCAGATCGGCCTGATCGGCGAACTGCTCGACGCCATGAACATCCCCCGGATGACGGTCGAGGGCTTCGAGGCCGACGACATCATCGCCACCCTGGCCACCGCCGCCGAGGCGGCCGGCTACGACGTCGACATCGTCACCGGCGACCGCGACTCGCTCCAGCTGGTCACCGACCACGTCACCGTGCTCTACCCGACCAAGGGCGTCTCCGAACTCACCCGCTTCACCCCGGAGAAGGTCGCCGAGAAGTACGGCGTCACCCCGCGCCAGTACCCCGACCTCGCGGCCCTGCGCGGCGACCCGTCCGACAACCTGCCCGGCATCCCCGGCGTCGGCGAGAAGACCGCCGCCAAGTGGGTCAACCAGTTCGGCTCCTTCGACGAACTCGTCGCCCGCGCCGACGAGGTGAAGGGCAAGATCGGCGAGAAGCTGCGCGACAACCTCGACTCGGTCAAGCGCAACCGGGTGCTCACCGAGCTGGTCCGCGACGTCGAACTCCCGCTGGGCGTCCCCGACCTGGCCCGCCAGTCCTTCGACAAGGCGGCCGTCGGCACCCTGATGGAGTCGCTGGAGTTCCGCAACGCCAACTTCCGCGACCGGGTCTTCGGCATCGATCCGTCGGACTCGGAGGCCGCCGAGGCCGAACTCGCCCCCGGCGTCGAGGTCGACGGCGAACTGCTCACCGACCCGGGCACGCTCGCCGCCTGGCTGCGCGAGCACGCCGCCGACGGCAAGGCGCCGGTCGCGCTGGCCGCCGTCTACCAGTGGGCCCTCGGTGCCGGTGAGGTCACCGAAGTCGCCCTGGCCGCCGGGGAGTCGGCCGCCTGGTTCGACCCGGCGCTGCTCGCCGAGCAGGACGAGCAGGCCTTCGCCGGCTGGCTCGCCGACCCGGCCGCCCCCAAGGCCCTGCACATCGCCAAGCAGGTCATGCGCGCCTTCGCCGAGCGCGGCTGGACCATCGCCGGAGTCGTCGCCGACACCGCGCTCGCCGCCTACCTGGAGAAGCCCGGCCGCCGCACCTTCACCCTGGAGGTGCTCGCCGAGGAGTACCTGGCCCGCTCCCTCACCCCCGCCGCCCCGGCCGCCGAGAGCGGCCAACTCGCCTTCGACGCCCCCGAGGAGGACGGCGTCGACGCCGAGGCCGCGCGCGCCCAGGCACTCATGCTCCAGGCCCGCGCCGTGCTCGACCTCGCCGCGCTCTTCGACACCCGCCTCGCCGAAGTCGGCGCCGCCGGGCTGCTGCACGACATGGAACTGCCCATCGCCGCCCTGCTCGCCCGGATGGAGCGCTACGGCATCGCCGCCGACCGCGACTGGCTCACCCGGCTCGAAGCCCAGTTCGCCGCCGAGATCCAGCGCTGCGTCGAGGAGGCCCACGCCGCCGCCGGGCGCGAGTTCAACCTCGGCTCGCCCAAGCAGCTCCAGGAGATCCTCTTCGGCGAACTCGCCCTCCCCAAGACCAAGAAGATCAAGACCGGTTACACGACGGATGCCGACGCCCTGACCTGGCTCGCCACCCAGACCGACAACGAACTGCCGGTCATCCTGCTGCGCCACCGCGACCAGGCCAAGCTGCGCACCACCGTCGAAGGCCTGCTCAAGACCGTCTCGCCGCAGGGCCGGATCCACACCACCTTCAACCAGATGGTCGCCGCCACCGGCCGGCTCTCCTCGCAGGACCCCAACCTGCAGAACATCCCGGTCCGGACGGAAGAGGGCCGCGCCATCCGCCGCGCCTTCGTCGTGGGCGCCGGCTACGAGTCGCTGCTCACCGCCGACTACTCGCAGATCGAACTGCGGATCATGGCGCACCTGTCCGAGGACGAGGCCCTGCTCGAGGCCTTCGCCTCCGGCGAGGACCTCCACACCACCGTCGCCTCCCAGGTCTTCGAGGTCCCCGGCGCCGCCGTCGACGCCGAGATGCGGCGCAAGATCAAGGCGATGTCCTACGGCCTCGCCTACGGCCTCTCCGCGTACGGGCTCTCGCAGCAGCTCAACATCAAGCCCGCCGAGGCCCAGGGCCTGATGGACACCTACTTCGAGCGCTTCGGCGGCGTCCGCGACTACCTGCACCGGGTCGTCGAGGAAGCCCGCGCCACCGGCTACACCGAGACCCTGCTCGGCCGCCGCCGCTACCTCCCGGACCTCAACAGCGACAACCGCCAGCGCCGCGAGATGGCCGAGCGGATGGCGCTCAACGCGCCGATCCAGGGCTCGGCCGCCGACATCGTCAAGATCGCCATGCTGCGGGTCGACGACGCGCTGCGCGCCGCCGGGCTCGCCTCCCGGATGCTGCTCCAGGTGCACGACGAAATCGTGCTGGAACTGGCCCCCGGCGAGCGCGAACCGGTCGAGGCGATCGTCCGCGAGCAGATGGCCGGCGCCTACCCGCTGCGCGCCCCGCTGGACGTCTCCGTCGGCGTCGGGGCCGACTGGGAGGCCGCCGCGCACTGACGCGGTGCGCCGCTGACGACGACGGGCTGCTGACGGCGGCGGGCCCGGGCACGTGGGGTGTCCGGGCCCGCCGCTACGATCCGGCGGTCCGTCCTCGACGGGCCCGGACCCACGCGTGGCCGGGGGCCGGACCAGCGGCAGGGTCCGGCCGCCCGCGGGTGTCAGCCGCGCAGGCGGGTGGTCCGGAGTGCCGGGGAGGCCTTGATCTCGGCCTCGGTGAAGCGTTCCGTCACCCACTGCTTGCGCGAGAACAGCTCGGTCTGGTCGGTGTAGTGCGGCGACGCGGGGTTGACGGACTCGCCGTAGGTGAGCACCGTCCGGGTGCGCGGGCCCTGCGGGGTCAGCTCGGTGGCCATGATGAAGCTGGAGCCGCGCGCGCCGGTGCCGGTCTGCGGCAGGCTACCGCCGGTGGTGCCCGAATTCGGGCCTGCGGTCACGACGTTGAAGCAGCCGACGCCGCCGTCGCAGCCGTGCAGCGGGATGCCCGCCCAGCGCTGGACGTCGCCCATGGTGGCGTCCAGCCTGGTGCCGTCCGTGCCGAGCTTCCGTACCGCGTCCGCCAGGGCCCGTCGGACGTCGGGGCTGTCACCGTTGAGGCCGCGCGGGGTGGTGAGCGGCTGGGCCGGGTCGAACGGGACCCGCCAGACGGGGTTCCGGCCGTGCAGGCCGAAGTCGAACGCCTGCCACAGCACGGCGCCGTGGCCGGTGCCGTCGGTCCGGGTGTTCCAGGCCGCCAGGACGTCGCAGGCCCGGCTCACGTCCACCCGGCTGCCGTCCCCGGCGGTGAGCACCGGGTTGGCCCGGCACATCGCGACGGCGTCGTCCCGGCCGAGCTCGGCGTCCTGGTCGCGGTCGCCGAACATCGTGGCCTGCAGGGTGGACAGGGTGAAGCCCGGCGTGCCGAGCCCGTCCGTGCCGTCCCGGCGATCGGCGATCATCCGCAGGCCGAGCTGGGCGCGGGAGCCCAGCCGGGGGTCCGTGCCGTAGATGCCCGGGTAACCGGCCAGCGGGGCCGCGGTGTTGGTGAGGTGCGGGTTGTTGTTGGAGTTGGCGACGTAGTCGGTCCGGCTGAGCTTCGGGTGAGCGGCCGGGCCGAACAGGCCGGGGACGACGGCGTCCGGGTCGGTGCCCCAGTCGCAGGAGGTGGTGGAGCCGTCCAGGATCGCCGGCAGGTCGTGGGCCGGGACGACCGTGCACCGCGCGAGCTGCGCGTCCGTGAGGTGGGGGACGGCGGAGGAGTCGGTGAAGTACGTCCCGCCGCTGACGTCCGAGGCGAAGGTGTAGCTCCACGGCACGCCCTGGTAGGTGTCCTGCGCCCGCTTCAGCTCGGCCAGGCTCTGCGAGCGGTCCATCGCCAGCCACTCGCTCATCGAGCGAAGGTTGTCGGCGTTGGCGTCGCGGAAGGCGTAGGCGTACGTGTCCGTCCAGGGGAGGCCCGCCTCCTGGTCGGCCAGCACCGGGCCGTAGCGGGAGGTGTGGATCGTACGGGTGACGGTGGACAGGCTCCCGTCGGCGCCCCGGACGGTGACCGGGACCTCCTGGCGGCCCATCTTCTCGGCCTTGCCGTCGACCAGGTAGCTGGTCGGGTCGCCGGGCGCGAGCGTGAGCCGGTAGACGGACGCGTGGTCGGCGTAGCTCGTCGTCGCGGTGAAGGCCAGGTCGCGGGTGTGGCCGATCTCCACGACCGGGGTGCCGTAGAGCGCGGCGCCGGAGACGTCCAGCACGCCCGGGATGGTGAGCTGCACCTGGTAGAAGCGGTGGTCGCCGACCCATGGGAGGTGCGGGTTGGCCAGCAGCATGCCGTGCCCGTCGGCGGTGGCGTCGCGGCCGAGGGCCCAGGCGTTGCTGCCGAGGTCGCGGCCGTTCTCGGTACCGTCGGGCGGGAGCTTCACGGTGCGCGCGGCGGCCGGCGCTGGGCTTGCCGGGCTTGCTGGGCTTGCTGGGCTTGCAGGGCTTGCTGGGGTGGCGCCCGGGGTGGTGCCCGGGGTGGTGCCCGGTGGGGCGGCGGTGGCGATGGCGTCCTGGGCGTCACCGATGCCGGCGTTTCCGTTGACCTCGTAGATCAGGTTCCAGATGTCCTCGGTGGTGATCGCCCCCACCCACTTCTGGCCCCGGCAGCTCGCGTCGGGCAGGTCGTTCACACCGGTGTCGTGCAGGTAGCGGTTGTAGCCGGCCGCGTAGCCCTCGACGATCCTGCGCAGGTCGTCGGTGGGGCCGATCGGGGCCGCCTGGTCGAGCAGCTTCCGGACGGTGCCGGAACGCGCCAGGCCCTGGTGGTAGGTGTCGCTGGCGAGGTTCGCCCCGCCGCCCGGGGTCTTCGCGTCCGGGCCGAACCAGCGCGACCGCTCCCCGCGCAGCGTCACGACCTGGTCGGCGAGTTGGCACAGGTTGTCCTGGGCGAAGGCGTAGCCGTACCCGTAGCCGAGACCGCGGAAGTCGTGCGCGAGGACGTGCGGGATGCCGTACTCGGTGCGCCGGATCTGTGCCGAGTAGCCGTCCGGGCCGGCGAGTTCGGAGTCGGCGGCGGCGGCGACGGCCGAGCCGGGCAGCAGTGCGGCGGTGACCGAGGCCAGCGCGAGCGCGGCCAGGCCGGTGGCGAATCTCCTGGGCCGGGAGGGGAGGTGACGTGTGGTCATGTGCTCACCCTGTCGCGCCCGCGCCCGCGCGACATCGGCTCGGCGATGCATCCTCCTCGGCGGCTCATTGGCCCGGGGACGTACGTCCCCGGGCCAGTCCGGTCGCCGGTGAGCCGCCGGAACCCGGGGTGTGGGGTCCCGCGGCGCCGGGTGGGCCCGGAGGGCGGTGGCGGGCCCGGAGGGCGGTGACGGGACCGGAGAGCGGTGACGGGACCGGAGGCGGCCGTGTCACCGCTGTCGCCCCGCGCCGGGGCTCGGCGTTCCCGGGCTACTCGCCGAGGATCCGCTCCCACAGCAGCCCGTCCCGCCAGTGCCCGTCGAGGAGGATCGCGGAGTGGGCGACGCCGTACGGGCTGAACCCGTTGCGGCGCAGCACCCGGTGGGACGGCAGGTTCTCCAGTCGGGTGGACGCCTCGGCCCGGTGCAGTCCGAGTTCGTCCGCCATCACCCGGAGGACGAGCCCGACGGCCCGCCCGGCGTGCCCCTGCTGCTGGGCGGCGCCGGCGATCCAGTAGCCGAGGGAGCCGCGGCGCAGGTGCGGCTGCGGCAGGATGCCCCCGACGGTGACCTGCCCGACGACCTGGTCGCCGGCGAGCACCACGCCCGGCCAGACGGTGCCGGCCCGGTGTCCGGCCAGCAGTCTGTCGATCCGCTCGGCCTGGCCCTCCGGGGTGAAGAACTCGGCCGGCTGGGCCGGTTCCCACGGCCGGAAGGCCTCGACGTCCCGTGCGCGATGCGCGGCGATCGGGGCGGCGTCGGTCGGCTTGATCAGGCGGATGCCGGTGCGGTCGGGCATGGGTTGGTCCTCGGTCCGGGAGTGGGTCGGAAGTCCGGGTAGCCCAGGATGAGGAGCTGCTCGGACGGGTTGGGGCCGTACGGGACCAGCTTGCCGGTGGGCTGGAACCCGAGTCGCCGGTAGAAGGCCAGGGCCCGCCCGTTGCCCTCGTGCACGCCCAGGGTCAACCACCGTACGTCGGTGTGCTCTTGGGCGTGGCGGATGCTCGCCCGCACCAGGTCGGCGGCGGGGCCGGCGGGTCCGCGGTGGTGCGGGGAGACGTAGACCGAGTGGATGTGAACGTGGTCCGGGATGTCCGGGAGGGGGCCGACGCCGGCGATGCCGATCCAGTTGCCGGCGGCGTCGAGGGCGATGAAGGTGGCGGACTCCTCGGAGGTGGCTTCGACGGCGGCCTGCCGCTGCCAGGCGTCCTCGGGGAGGGCGGCGGTGTCGGCATGGGAGGAGCTGAAGGCGGTGGGGGAGTCGCGCAGGGCCTCCAGCCTGATCGTGCGGAGTTCCCGGTACTCCGTGGCGGCCAGTCGGCGTATGGCGTAGGGCATGGGGCTCAGACCTGCTCGAAGTGGAAGGCCTTGATGAAGCAGTCGCGGGGCTGGGCGACGGCGAAGAGGACGCAGTCCACGAGTGACTGCGCGGTGAGGGCGTCCTGGGCCCCGCGCGGTGTGGTCTCCCACTCCTCGGTGAGCGGGTCGGGGTTGTCGAAGTCGGGCGGGTAGAGGGAGATCACCCGGACTCCCCGCGGCCGCAGGCGCTTGGAGAGGATGTCGACGAATCCCGCCTGGGCGCTCTTGGCCGCGTAGAAGGCGTCGTGCGCGTCCGACCGGTGGTGCCCGGCCGTTCCGCACGCGGAGACCATGGTCAGCACGTCCGGCTTGTCCGAGTCGAGCAGCAGGGGGAGGAAGGCCTTCACGGTCAGCACGGTGCCGGTGGCGCCGGAGGTGATGGTGTCGATGACGTCGGCGTCGGAGGCGGCGAGGAGGTCCGGGCCTTCGAGGTAGCGGGAGCCGTTGTTGATCAGCACGTCGATGTGGCCGGTGTGCCGGCCGACGTCGGCGGCGAAGTCGCGGATCGAGGCGGGGTCCGTCAGATCGCAGGCGAAGGCGTGGACGCGCTGGTGCCCCCGGTCGCGGATCTCGTCCCGGACCCGCTGCGCGGCGGTCAGGGAGCGCGCGGAGAGGTAGACCTCGGCGCCGAGGTCTGCGAGACGGATGGCCAGGGTGCGCCCGAAGTCGCGGCCGGCGGCGGTGATGACCACCCGGTGGTCGTCGAATCTCATGTCAGTGCTCCTGGTCATGCGTTCGGACGTGGCGGGGTGAAGCGGTGTCACATCTTCCTGGAGGGCCGGGGCCGTCCCCTCGCCGGGGGAGATCACGGCCCGTGCAGGGGGATCCGGCCGCGGGTGGCGCCGAGGTGATGGTGTCGGCGTGGACTCGGTGACGGCGTGGCGGGGGTGCGAGGCCCCGCACCGGAAGTCGGACGGGCCGACTTCCGGTGCGTACGCCGTGCCTCAACGTGCGGGCCTCCCCGGTCTCAACCCCCCCTGTCCGAGCGTGAGCGTCGCCTCCGCGACCTCGTCGGCCGCCGCGTCGGTGGCGAGGTCGCGCAGGGTGCAGGCGGGCGCCTCCGGGTCCTTCGTCGTCGACTCCCCGCTGTCGCGCAGGTCCTGGCGCACCACCCGGCGCCCGCCGGCGGCGAGGCGCCGGCACAGCGCGTCGGGCCAGGAGAGCATCGTCGGCCCGCCCGCGAGCAGGACCGGCGGCGCGCCCTCGTCGCCGAACGACCCGACGCCCAGGGCGACCCCGTTGGCGTGGAGGGTGGTCATCGGATCACCGGGACTCGTCCTGCCCGAGGCCGCGGTCGGGCAGGCTCATGTCTCCCGTCCGGGGCGTGCCCTCGGCGAGCCCGTAGCGCAGGTACACGGTGCCCTGCGGGTCGGCCACCGGCGGTTCGAGGAGCGTGAGGTTCGTGGGCACCGCGCCGCCGTCGAAGACCTTCTTCCCGACGCCGAGCACGATCGGGTGCACCCAGAGGTCGAGCCGGTCGAACAGCTTCTCCCGCAGCAGGGTCTGCACCAGGTTCAGGCTGCCGACGACCTTCACGTTCCCGTGCCGGTCGCGGATCTCGCGCACCGCGGCGGCCAGGTCCGGGCCGAGCTGGGTGGACCCGGCCCACGGGAGCGCGGCCGTGCCTCGGGAGGCCACGTACTTGGGGACGCGGTTGAAGAGCTCGGCGATCTCGCCCTCCTTCTGGTGCGGCCAGTAGGAGGCGAAGAGGTCGTAGGTGCGCCGGCCGAGCAGCAGGGCGTCGGTGCCCTCGTACGCGGCGAGGATCTGCGCCCCGGTGGCCTCGTTCAGCAGGGGCGCCTGCCAGCCGCCGAACGGGAACCCCTCCGGGTCCTCGTCGGGGCCGCCGGGCGCCTGCCCGACGAGGTCGAGGGTTGCGAACAGTTCGATCTGGATGAGGCCCATGGCTGTCTCCCGATGAGGTGGTCGTCCGGTGGTTCCGGTCGTTCCGGTTGTTCCGGTCGAGATGTAGACCGGCCGGGGCCGGAAAACTCATCGCCACGCCGTCACCCGGTTTTCCGGACCCGGGCCCGACGCCGCGCACGCGCCCGCGTCCGCGGCCACAGGGGCGTCCGCTACTCCGGACCTCTTCCCGACGTCACTTTCGGCTGTTGGTGCGGCGGGTGGGCTCGGCCGTCGTGGGGTCCTCGGGCCAGGGGTGGCGGGGGTAGCGGCCCCTGAGGTCTGCGCGGACGGCGCGGTAGCCGTCGCGCCAGAAGGACGCCAGGTCTCCGGTGACGGCGGCGGGGCGGCCGGCGGGGGAGAGCAGGTGGATGGTGAGCGGTATGCGGCCGCCGGCCAGGGCGGGAGCCGCTGTCCAGCCGAAGAGTTCCTGCAACTTGACGGCCAGCACCGGGCGTTCGGTGGTGTAGTCGACGCGGATCTTGGAGCCGGACGGGACGGTGATGCGCTCGGGGGCCAACTCGTCCAGGCGGCCGGCCTCGCCGGTGGCCCAGGGGAGGAGGCGTTGCAGGGCCGATGTGGTGTCGATGCGGGCGAGGTCGGTGCGGCGGCGGGCGCGGGAGAGTTCGGGTTCCAGCCACTCTTCGGCGCGGTCGAGGAGTGCCTCGTCGCTGACGTCGGGCCAGGGGTCTCCGATGGCGGTACGGAGGAAGGCGAGGCGCTCGCGGAGGCCGGGGGAGGGCCAGGTCAGGACGGTGCTGATGCCCTCGCGGGTGAGGCCTTCGACCAGAGCCGCGCGGACGAGGGTGGGGTCGGGGCGGTGGAGGGGCTTCTCCGCGAGTTCGACGGCGCCGAGGGAGTCGACCCGGCGGGAGACGACTTCGCCTCGCCGGGTGTCCCAGTGGACCTCCTCGCGGGAGGTGAGGAGGGCCGCGCCCGCGAGGCGGGCGGTGTCCTCGTCCAGCGCCGCAGCGTGCAGGACGCGGGCGGAGTGCGAGCCGGCCGGGCGGTCGGCGACCGCGACGGCGAGCCAGGGCAGGGCGCCGAGCCGGGTGTCCGGGGCGAGTTCGGCAGCCGTCCCGGAGGCCATCAGGTACGGGCTGCGCTCGCCGGGGGCGGGCCGCTCCACCCGGGCGCGGGCGATGCGTTCGGGGAAGGCGAGGGCGACGACCAGGCCGGCGGCGGTGGTGTCGGGGAGCTGGGTGGCGGGCTCGGAGTCGGTGGCGCGGAGGAGGCGGCGGACTTCGTCGCGCCAGCGTCCGGCGTAGGGGTCGCCGGCGGAACGGACGCTGCGCCAGACCGCGTTGAGGTCGTCGCCGAGGGCGCGCGGGGGTTCCTCGGAGAGCAGCGCGACGATCTCGGCGGCCCGGCGCGCACCGACGGCGGGGGCGCCGTCGACGAGGGCGCGGCCCAGGCGGGGGTGCAGCCCCGTCCGAGCGAGGCGGACGCCGCGCGCCGTGGCCCGGCCGTCGGAGGAGACGGCGCCCAGGGCCACAAGGGTCTGCCGGGCAGCCGCCATCGCCCCCGCCGGGGGTGCGTCGGGCAGGGCGAGGCCGGTGGCGTCCGGGTCGCCCCAGCAGGCGGCCTGGAGGGCGAAGGAGGTGGGGTGGGGGGGGGGGGTTGGGGGGGGGGGGGGGGGGGGGGGGGGGGGGGGGGGGGGGGGGGGGGGGGGGGGGGGGGGGGGGGGGGGGGGGGGGGGGGGGGGGGGGGGGGGGGGGGGGGGG